>VFZS01000743.1 GCA_016871095.1 Acidobacteriota bacterium | reverse complement strand
GTACAGGAAAAACTCCCCCTCCCGGTTCGTGTGAATCCAGACCTCCTGACATAGGGGTATAAGCAGTTTGTCCGCTTTCTGCTCCGCAACACCTCATGATGCCACGCCGAAGCGGAGCCGCAGTTTGGTCCCCGGGAAGCTGACCTCCATGCGATTGATTGCCTCGCACATGGCCGCGATGGCGCCGCTCCGATGGGGAGAGCTCAAGGGGGCCAGGGTCACGGACAGTTCGCCCGCCCGAACTTCGAGGTCCGCCGCACTCTGAAGCGCGGTCGTCACCAGGGTCCGCCCTTCCTCGTCCGCCCGGGCGTAGTGCGGCCTCAGCAGGGCCAGCAGATCACTCTCCGCTTGGTAGGCCACCATCTTGATGCAATTCGCCAGGTGTTTGCGCTCCCGCGAGAGTCGCACCAACGGGTCGCCCGCCAGCTCGCTCACGGGAACCCGCTGGGGGATGGCCTCGCGCCTCTGCTGCAATGCCGCGATCCGGCCCTGGGTCTCGCGGATGCGCTGTCCCAATTGGCCGTGCGTAATCTTGAAGCCGCGCATGGTCGGTCGCCGGCCCTCCTCGTTGGCGGCGGCCGCCTCACCGTAGCGCGCCTGGGCGTCCTTCAGCTCCGCCCGCGCCGCGGCCAGCTCCTTGTCCAGCCTGCGCCGCTGCGGGTTCGGCACCTCCCGCCTGGCCTCTTCAGGCTCCACGCGGTAGTCCACCAACGCGTCCAAGGCGTACTCCTCCCGGAGGTATTTGAAGAAGTTCTCCTGCCGCCACCGCTCGAACATCCGGTAGGCCAGCACGACGGCGGGCAGGTCCCACCGGCTGGTCACGATCGGGGTCTGATGCCCGCCGTCGCCCCGGCGCGTGATCTGCCTCAGCCGCAGCCGCCCCTTAAGCAGGCGGATGTTCCGGTCGTTGAGGTCGTAGACCACCTTCCGCCCTTCGATCGTCTGGCGGCAGCAGGCGAACTGGCCCGGCGGGATCTCCCGCCAGCGCCCCTTCCGATAGGTCAGGATGTCGACGTCGGCCTGGATGAGCTTGGCAAACAGCTTGGGGCTCCAACCCCCGCGGTCGAACACGATCGTGATCCGCCGCCGCGGGCCCACCAGCGTGCGGATCTCCGCCAGCAGCACGGGCAGCATCTTCACCAGGCCCGCGTTGAGCTCCGCCGTCACCACGAACAAAGGGTCCCCGCGCTGGTCGTTGACCCAGTAGTCCGTCGTGGCGGGCAAGGCCAGCCGCAGGCGGCTGACGTGGGCCTTCCCGATCCGGCGGCGACCGTGGTAGACCCGCACGTGCCCGTCCACATAGAGGAAGCCCAGGGCGCGTCCCCGCTGGGACACCCTCCGGTGGGCCAGCTTGTGCCCGAACACCTCGGCCTTTCCAGCCGCTGCCAGCCGCGTGAGCTTGCGCCGCAACGTCTTGACCTCCGGCGCGCGGTCCAGCCCCAACAGGCGGCCCAAGTCCGGGGGCGCGTGCTCCTTGAGCCCCTCCGGCCGCTTGATGCGCAAGAGCGCCATGAGCAGCAGGGCCAGCACCGTGGTCCGCAGGCCGTAGAAGGCTGGGCCGAGGTGCCCATAGACCTCCTCGGCCACCGTGAAGATGCCGCTGTGGACCAGCGCCGGAACCGCCAGCAGCACCCCGGCGCGCGGGATGCGGCGGCCGGGAACGAAGCTCGGGGCCGCGTCCTGGAGCAGGCCGAACCGGGCCAACAACCTGTCGAGGAGCCGGGACTGCGGCTCCAGGTCGAGACTCGGTCCCGTCGCCATGCCGGAGGTACTGCTCTGCGATGGAGTGGCTCCAGCCCCAGGGCGTTCCCGGCTGCGGGGCGCAGGGTCGGCGGAGGGTGTGGGAGGCCCCAGCTTGCCCGCGCGCGCCACCCACTTGCTGATGGTCGTCTTGCCGACCCCGAGCCGATGCGCGATGTCCCGGACACTCACGCCTGCGCGCCTGAGGACGCTGGCCGTCTGCACCCACGGGCTCGGGGCTGATTGGGATCCCCGGGGTCTGCCCCCCGGCTTGGCCAACTGCGCCATCCCTCCCGACTCGAAGCGCCGCTGGAGCCGCCGCAACGTGCGCGCCGAGCACCCGAAGACGCGGGCCACGTCGTTTTGCTCTGCATACCCGCACCGCACCAGGCTGACCATGGCATACGCCTCGGTCATACGATCCCCACTCACCCAGTGATGCATGGGCAGACCGGCCACGTAGACGACGTGCGTGACCCCTTCCTTCTTCAACGTGCACTTGCCATTGATCGAGATGGTCCTGGGGTTCGGCTCGTACTCCAGGCCCAACTCGGGTTGCTCCCCAGGCGGTTCCATGCCGCCATGGTATCCACTGTAGGGCGGCCTGGAAAGCGGACAGGTTTTCGCGGACAGTCCGAATTATCATAGGCACCAATCGCCTGACGGAAAGAGGGTCGAATCAGCCAAAAAAGCGGACAGGTTTTCGCGGACACCTCGAAGGAATGTCCACCTTTCCTTTCGTCTGAACCGCACCCCTATGTCAAGAGGTCTGGAGTCAATCCGGCGACAGCTTCACTTTGGCAGCCGCGATGCCCGTCTTGCTGCATGGAAGAGGACAAGGCGATGCATATACACTGGCTGCAAGAAGCAAAGCCTTAGACG
>VFZS01000742.1 GCA_016871095.1 Acidobacteriota bacterium | reverse complement strand
CGCTGCCAGAACGCGCCTGCTGAGAGGAGGGAATGGCAGGCCTTGGCTGGCAGGCTTCGCCTGCCGGGCCGGCTGCCGCCGGCCCAAATGAAAAGACTTGACATCGGCCGGCCTTCTCATGGAAGCCACGAGCGTCAGCGAGTGGTCAAGCCACGTCCGCCGCGCAGGCTGCCAGTTCCGCGGGCGTGCAGGTGACCAGGGTCTTCTCCATGTCCTGGCCGGTCTCGACCATGCGCTGGAGGTGCCGCGCGGCCAGCCGCGCGCACCAGGGGTCCGTGAGGGGGCGTCGCGTTTTGGCGCTCAGCGCCAGCAGCTCCGGGTGCGGCAGCGCGATCACCTTCTCGAGGCGCTCCTCGCCGTCCGAGAGCAGGAACTTCACGTCCACCGTGTCGCTGTGCCGGATCGAGATTCCGGTTTGCAGCCACAGGAACTGGACCTCCCAGGTCCGCCCGCGCGGATCCGGCCCCGCCTTGAACTCCCGAAAGCTGGAGAGCATTTTGCCTCATCCTATCATGCCCCATGTGGAATAGAATGCTTGTGGAGACTCAAATGGCCCGTCTACTGTGCCTGCTGGTGTGGTTCGGAGTGGCGGCCCTGGCGGCCCCCGACTCTTCCGTCATCTCTTTCCGCCTACGCCTCGGTGTCACCGACGCGGAGCCGCGCGCCTGGGACGGCCAGATCGCGGTCAAGAACGGCGAAATCCTCAACCTGCGCAACTGGCATCCGCGCCCCGGCGACAAGATCAACGGCAAAGCGGGCTGGTCGCTGGCCACGCGCAAGGGGCTCAGCTTCGTGCTGAGAGCCTGGGAGAACGAGCGGCTGACCGATCCGCCGGTTTTCATCCAGGTCCCCGGCGTCATCGTAGACGTGAAGACGGTGACGGGCACCGAGGTAACCGTCACGACGCCGCAGGGCGCCTTCGTGGTCACGCCGCGGAAGCTGGAACCGGCCCGGCCGGTCGCCATGCTCGGGGGCGGCGTGATCGCAGAGCGCGTGCCCACGGCCGAGCCGCTTTCCTCGCCCGCTCACCAGAACGACTTCGTCTCGCTGCTGGGCGGCGCGGGCGACCAGGTGTGGATGGCCTGGGTGGGATATCGCAACTGGTCCAGCGAGGTGCTGGCCCGCCGCTGGGATGGTTCCGCCTGGGGACCCGTCCAGACCGTCACCGAGAAACCGGGCGACATCTTCCTGGTCAAGCTGGGCCGGGACCGGCAGGGGCGAACGTGGGCCGTGTGGTCGGCGCAGGTCAACCAGAACTGGGACCTCTACGGGCGGCGCTTTGACGGCCAGTCCTGGTCGGCTGTCGAGCGGCTCACCGACGCGCCCCAGCCGGACATCTACCACAACCTGGCCACGGACTCGAACGGGAACCTGTGGCTGGTCTGGCAGGGCTTTCGCGACGGCAAATCGGACATCTTCGCGCGGCGCTTCGACGGCAGGTCCTGGTCGGCGCCCGAGCGGGTATCCACTTCGGCGGCCAACGACTGGCTGCCCGCGATTGCCGCCGACGGCGCGGGACGCGTGTGGGTCGGCTGGGACACCTACGACAAGGGCAACTACGATGTGGTCGCGCGCCAGTACGCGGGCGGCCAGTGGTCCGCGCCGGTGGCCGTCGCCAGTACGCCCAAGTTCGAGGCACACGTCAGCCTGGCCTGCGACCGCCAGAACCGCTTGTGGGCGGCCTGGAACGAGAGCGGCATCGAGTGGGGCAAGGACACCGGGTTCCTGGTGCGCAAGCAGGGTAACCGGCTGTATCAGTGGCGCGACATGGCAGTGGCCATCTACAACGGGCAGAGCTGGGAGGAGCCTGTCGCTGATCTGAACAGCTCCTTGCCCGAAGAGCTTCAGGGCTACAACGACCTGCCGGTGTTGCAGGCCGACGGCGCCGGCCGGATGTGGGTGTTCTTCCGCCACCGCACCATCCGCATCCTCGACTGCCCCTCCGACAGCCCCGCGCACCGCGGGGCCTGGGAGATCTTCGGTACGGCGTACTCGGGCGATGCCTGGACCAGGCCGGTGGCGGTACCCTTCAGCCAGGCCCGCACCGACGTGCGCGGCGGCTTCGCCCGGGACGGCAGCGGCAACCTGTGGGCCGGCTGGCACACCGACAATCGCGACTTCGAGGAGTTTCTCTTTGAGCGCGCCGACGTTTACGCGGGCTGGCTTCCCGCGCTGGCCGGCGCGCCGGCGTTGACCAAGCTGAAGCCCCGCCACGTGCCGCAGCTCAAGGTCTTCGCCATCCACGCCAGCGAGACCGAGGACCTCAAGCGCATACGCGACTACGTGATCAACTCCGGCGGGAAGACCTACCGCATCTACCGCGGCGACACCCACCGTCACACCGAGTTCTCCATGGACGGCCACAACGACGGCACGCTGCTCGACGCTTACCGCTACGGCATCGACGCCGCCTCGATGGACTTTTTGATGCCCAGCGATCACAACGGCGCGGGCGGTCCCGACGTCGAGTACATCAACTGGCTGTTGCAGCAGATGGCGGACGCTCTCCACGTCCCAGGGGCGTTCGCGCCGTTCTTCGGCTACGAGCGCAGCCTCGGCTACCCCAACGGCCACCGCAACGTGATCTTCGCCCGGCGCGGCAACCCCACGCTGCCCATCCCGGCGGCGGAG
>VFZS01000741.1 GCA_016871095.1 Acidobacteriota bacterium | reverse complement strand
CCTGCTTCTCTTTGCGTACGTCGGCCAGGAACACGGTCACCTTGACCACGTTCTCGAGCGAGGACCCCAGGGCCTCGAGATTGGCCTGGTGCGTGCGCCTTGAGAATGCGGTCCGTCTGCTCCTTGATGTCCCCGGCCGGGGCGGTCGGGTCCTTGCGCGCCTCGGGGCGGAGGCCGGTCAGCCCGGAGCTGAAAAAGAGGTTACCCAGCCGGACGCCGCCCTTAACCTGAGCGCGCCCGCTCGGGGCGGCGCCGGCGGCCACCGCCGCTCCCGCTCCCACGCCCACAGCCGCCTTCAACATGCTTCGTCTGTTTCTCATGTGCGGTTCTCCTTCCCTATCATAGCTGCGCGGGCTGGCCGCTCAGCCCCCGTAGCGACGCCGCCGCGCGGTGAAGCGCGCCCCGCCGTACTCGCCCAGCCCGACTTCCCCGAATATGCGGTCTCCGCTGATCGAACCGGCAAACGCGTAGCTCAGGCGCGTGCCTTCGTAAGGCAGTTCGCTGCGGAAGCGTATCCGGTCGCCGTCCAGGATGCCCCTGAGCTCGCCCGAGATCGCGCGTCCGAAATGCGTGCCCGTCACCCGGGAACCGCTGGTCTCGATGAACATCCGGTGGCGCGCCGTGCCGCGCAGGAACTCGATCTCGACTTCCCACCTTCCCGCCACATCGGCGGCCGCCGGCGCCGAGGCGGGCTTCGCGCCGCGCGCCGCCGCACCGCGCAGAAGCTCCTCGAGCCGCCGCGCCACCAGCTTGTATTCACCGGGCTTCATCGCCGCGGGACGGATCACGAACCCGTATCCCTCGCCCTCGGCGTGCGACATGATGCGCGGCTCGCCCTCCAGCAGCAGCCGCCCGAGCTCGCCCGCGGTCAGGTCGATCTTCTCCGGATCCCAGTCCACCCGCAGCACAGGAAAGGGGCTGGCCCCGGCTGGGGGCAGCACTGCCGTGCGCACTCCCGAAATCGCGCTGATCCGCTCGCTGATGAAGGCGTACCAGGATTCCCACTCGCGGTACTCGGCCTGGATGTCACGCTTACCCCTCCAGTACTCGATGGCGGCCAGCATGCCCATGATCTCTTCCTTGCCCACCTTCATCGAGCGGCCGAAAGCGTGATGCGGCGAGCTGTTCAGCCAGGCCGCGCGGACCAGGTCTTTGCGGCCCAGCAACAGGCCCGCGCACTGCGGCCCGCGCAGGATCTTGCCGCCGCTGTAGGCTACCATGTCGGCGCCGCGGGAAAGGTAGGGGTTGGGCACGAGCGGAAGCTCGGCGGCGGCATCCACCAGCACCGGCGCGTCCCACTTGCGGCCCGCCTCGACCAGCTCCTCGAGGCGCACCTTCCCCCGGGCTTCGCCCGTGCCGAGCACCGCGATCATGGCCGTGCGCCGGCCCAGCGCCGCGTGGAAGTCCTCGCGGGAGTCCACTTCGACGATCTTCACGCCCACGCTGCGGATGGCGTGGTCGTAGACGTGCCGCGATTGGCGGGGGGCGATGACCTCGTCTCGCAGCCCCTCCAGGTTGGGCAACTGCTGCATCCGTTCCGGGTCCGCGCCCGCCACGCAGGCCGCGGTCGCGTGAGCCAGCGCCGCGGCGCAGCCCGCCGTCACCATTCCCCACTCGCCGCCCAGCAACTGAGCCAGCCGCTCGCCCACCTTGTCCATCAGCTCGTCAATGTTGACCGGATAGTGGGACGCTTCCTCCATGGCCCGCTTGACCTCGGGCAGGGTGAGCGTTCCGCCGTTGATGGTGTAAGTGGCCGTGAGGTTGATGAAAGGCCGCACCCCGATGCGCGTGTAGATGTTGGAGTCGGAGGCCGCCGCCGCGGGCGAACCGGCCAGCAGCCCCAGCGCGGTTCCCCCGCCGCCCGCCCGGAAGACCTCCCGCCGGGTTAAACCTGAAGCGCCCTTGGCAGACCGCATGATTTGCCTCCCTGCGCTACAGCGTAGTGCCGCCAGAGTGAAAACGCAAGCCCAGTAGGATAGGCCTCCAGGCCTGTCATTGGGCCGCGTCGACGCCCCCACGCCGGCCGATCAGACCTGCGCCGTGGTATGCTCTATCCGGCCACAGCTCGGCCGCAGGATGACGCTCATGCGCAGACGGGACATGCTCGGGGCAGGAATCGCTTTGGCCCTTCGTAAGGACAAGCTGGATGAAGCGGCGGCCCTGGTCGATAAGGCCGCCGCCGCGGGCGACGTGCGGGCCGCCGCGCTGCACGTCCAGCAGGGCCGCGTCACGCTGGCGCGCGGTTTCGGTCAGGCCCGCGGACCGGAGGAGATCTTCCTGCTGGCCTCCATCACCAAGCCCATGACCGCGACGGGCGTCATGATCCTGGTCGAGCGCCGGCGTGTCTCGCTGGACGATCCGGTGAGGCGATACCTTCCGGAATTCACCGGCGGCGACCGCGATCTGGTCACCGTCCGGCAGCTTCTCACCCACACCTCCGGCCTGCCCGACATGCTGCCCGAGAACCTGGAGCTGCGCAAGCGCTTCGCCCCGCTCAGCGAGTTCGTCGCGCGCACGTGCAAGACGCCGCTGCTGTTCAAGCCCGGCGCGCAGGTTCGTTACCAGAGCATGGGCATCCTGCTGGCCGCCGAGATCGCGCAGCGGGTCACCGGGACGCCCTTCCGCGATTTCCTGCGCA
>VFZS01000740.1 GCA_016871095.1 Acidobacteriota bacterium | reverse complement strand
GGCGTCCGGCTGCTGCTGGCCGACAACGACGACTGCTTCATACACACTCTGGCCAACTACGCGCGCCAGACCGGCGCCGAGGTGGTCACCTACCGCGCCGGTTTTCCGCCGGAGCTGATCGAGCGCGTCAATCCGGATCTCATTCTGATTTCGCCGGGCCCGGGCCGTCCCGCGGATTTCGGCGTGCCCGGCCTGGTGCGGCAAGCCGCTGAAGCGGGCATTCCAGTGTTCGGCGTGTGCCTGGGGCTTCAGGGCGTGGTGGAAGCCTTCGGCGGCGAGCTGGGCGTGCTCGATTACCCCATGCACGGGAAGCCCTCCCTGGTGCTGCACAGCGGACAGGGTGTGTTCGCGGGGCTGCCCGCGCGTTTCAAGGTGGGCCGCTACCACTCACTGTTCGCCCGCAAGGAGGCTCTTCCGGCGTGCCTCGAGGTGACCGCCGAGAGCGAGGATGGCATCATCATGGGCGTGCGGCATCGCGAGCTGCCCGTGGAGGCGGTGCAGTTCCATCCCGAGTCTATCCTCACGCTGGATGACGACTGCGGGCTGCGGCTGATGGAGAACGTGGTGAAGCTCTACGGGCGGCGCCGATGCCCACCGCGGTCGTAGCCGGCGGCGGGCTGGCCGGCATGGCCGCCGCGGTGGCGCTGGTGGAAGCCGGCTTCGAGGTGCGGCTTTTCGAAGCCCGCGCCACGCTGGGCGGAAGGGCCTCGTCTTTCGTGCCGCCCGGCGGTGCCGAGCTGATCGACAACGGCCAGCACATTCTGCTCGGCTGCTGCACCAACCTGCTGGATTTCTACGCGCGGCTGGGGGTGCGGGACCTCATCCGGTTCGATGCCGAGTATCGCTTTGTCGAGCGCGGCGGGCGCGTCTCACGGCTGCGCCCAGGGCGCTTGCCCAGGCCGTTGCGCCTGCTGGGATCCCTGCTGCGCCTGCCCTTTCTGAGCGCAGCCGACAAGGCTGGGTTACTGCGTGCTCTGCGCGCATTACGCCGCGACTCCGGGCGGCGCGACCTGGACGACATCACAATGGCGGACTGGCTCTCCCAACAGCGCCAGACACCTGCCGCGCTGCGCCGCTTCTGGCGTCCCGTTCTGGTTGCCGCCATCAACGAGGAGCTGGACCGCATGGCCGCCTCCCACGCCTTCCAGGTATTCCGGCTGGCGTTTCTGGGACCTCGCCGCGCCTGGGAGCTCGGAGTGCCGACAGTCCCGCTCTGCCGCCTCTACCGGCTCACGGGTGTGAGCGTTCACCTCCGCGCTCCCATCGAGCGCGTGCTGGTGCGCGACGGCGCAGCGGAGGGCGTCATGGTGAACGGCGAGCCGCACCGCGCCGATCATGTCGTGCTGGCCGTGCCGGTGGAGCGCGTTCCCGTGCTGGCGCCCGAGCTGGATCTGAATGTGTCGCCGTTCGAGTTCGCGCCGATCACCGGCATTCACTTGTGGTTCGACCGCCCGGTGATGGACCTGCCGCACGCCGCGCTGCTGGAAGGCGCCGTCCATTGGGTGTTCAACAAAGACCGGGGCCGCTACCTGCTCGGCGTGACCAGCGCCTCGCGCGCCCTGGCCGGGATGAGCCGTGAGGATGCGATCGTGCTCGCCTTGCGCGAGCTTGAGGACTACTTCCCCGCCGCGCGCGGGGCGCGGCCGGAGCGCGCGCAGGTGGTCAACGAGTTACGCGCCACTTTCTCGGCCCGGCCCGGCCTGGAGGCCCACCGCCCGCCGGCCGAGACGCGCATCCGCCACCTGTACCTGGCCGGTGATTGGACCCGCACGGGATGGCCCGCCACCATGGAGGGCGCCGTCCGCAGCGGCTACCTGGCCGCCGAGGCCGTCGCCCGCGCCGCCGGCGCGCCCCGCCGTTTCCTGGTGCCGGCAAGCTAAAGCATGCCCCACTTGGGCCGTGGACCAGCTTCAGCTTGTCGCTGGAGTTTCTACATTTATGGAGACGAAGCCGGGGATGTGCGCCACTGTACTAGTGAGGCTTCGTGGGGCAGGCGGTTTCGCCTGCCTCGCACGGGGCGTGGATCATGTCGCGATACTGCCGGCGCCTTCCGCACTGGCACCCGGACTGTGCATGGGTGTTCCTCACTTGGCGTCTGTTCGGCTCGCTGCCCCGGCTCCGCTGGTCCGAGCTCGCCCAGGCTGGGAGTGGGCGCGCCTTCGTGATCCTCGACCGGCAAGCCGATCAAGCCACCAGCGGGCCACTCTGGCTGAAAGACCCGCGCATTGCGGCTTTGATGGCAGAGGCTTTGGGGGCCGGGCAACGGGAGCGCGACTTCTACGTTCTGCGCGCATGGGTGGTGATGCCCAACCACGTGCACGCGCTGTTGCGGCCTTTGCGCCCCATGGCGGTGATAACCCGCTGGTTGAAGGGGAGCACGGCCCGGTCGGCCAACTTGATCTTGGGACGCACCGGGCAGCCGTTCTGGCAGGACGAGTCCTGGGATCGTGGGGTACGCAGCGAACAGGAGCTACAGAAAGTGATACGTTACGTTGAGCACAACCCAGTGGCGGCCGGTTTGGTGGCGGCGGCCGAGGACTGGCCGTGGTCCAGCGCAGGTCAGGCGGCAGGCGAAAGCGCCTGCCCCACGAGGCCTGAACCTGGTATCGCACCCTCGGCAGGCGAAAGCGCCTGCCCCA
>VFZS01000739.1 GCA_016871095.1 Acidobacteriota bacterium | reverse complement strand
GGCGGACCCTGGCGCGCGGCTCCCTTGAATTCGCTCCACAGGCGGGGGTAGTACTCAGCGATCTTGTTGCGCACCTCGCCGGCGGCGGCGGTGTCCACCTCCACGAAGCCGGGGCCGGAGCTGTGGCCCATCAGGGTGGCCGATTTCACACCCTAGAAGAAGTTGAGAACTTTGCTCCCCTGGTAGTCTTTCCACCGCGCCGTGGTGGTTCCGGCCAGCACGCGGGCGGCAGCCACCTGGTAGGTGAACTGCCGCAGCTTGGGAGTGTCGAACACGAAGGTCTCGGCGACAGGCAGGCCATTGGTCATCGCAGTATCCCTCGCTCTCTCTTAACGGACAGAGTCCGCGAGGGAAGAGGATGCCCAGCCCGCGACGCCGGACCTCAGGGAACCTGGATCCTCTCGATCAGGGTGCCGTCGGGGCGCAGCGCGTCCATGGTGGCCTTGGCGCCCTCCACCTTCACGGTGACGAAGTTCTCGATGCTCTCGGCCTTCTGCGTGATCCCCGGGATGGGCGCGTCCACCGGATAGAGCGGCGCCCCGCCGCCGCCGGTCACCACGTAGCGCACACCGTTTCTCATGTGGTGCTGGTAGTTGTGATCGTGCCCCGTGAAAACCACGTGCACCTTATACTTCTCGAATAGCGCCACCAGCGGCTCCAGAAATCCCATCGGGCGCTGCCGCGACTTGACCGCGGTGAAAGGCGGATGGTGCATGCTGGCGAACCGCAGATCCGCCTTCTGCGCCGCCGCCAGGTCCGCCTCCACCCACCGCAACTGTTCGTTCCAGAAAGCCTCGCGGGCGGACTGGTTGGGGGCCATGTTGCCCACGTCGGAGTTGATCACCGTGAAGTGCGCCGAGCCCCAGTCGAAGGAGTAGTAGGAGACTCTCTGATCGAAGGCGTCGTAGTAGTACCGGCTGTTGCGCTCATGGTTGCCGAGCGCGGGGAAGAAAGCCGCCTGGTTCAGCAACTCCCTCTCGATGGAGAAGAAGACCGGCCACTGGGCGCTGTCGTCGCCATCGGCCACCAGGTCGCCGGTGTGCAGCACGAAGTCCGGCTCCGCCTTGATCACCGCCTCTATCACCCGCTTGTGCACGTCGTGCCGCGAGCGCGTGTCGCCGAAAGCCACGAACTGGAAGGCGGCCTGGCCCGCCGGCGGCGTCTTGAACCGCCCCTGCCCCTCGGGCGTCCCCAGGACGTCATAGTAGTAGGTGGTTCCCGCCTCCAGCCCTGTGTAGGTGACCTTCTGGAAGCGCAGCGCGGGCGCGCTCCGTTCCATCTTGTCCGGCGCCTTGCCCAGGCGCGCCGCGGAAGTCTCCACCACCCAGGTGACGGTGGCCCTCCTGGGGCCCACGTTGACCGCTACCGGTCCGCCGACCACCTTCTCGGCGGCCTGGACGGCGCCCAATGAAAGCCCGAAAACCAACAGCCAGTTGCGTCTCGTCATAGTCCTCCCAGTATACAAGCCCCTCCCGCGGGGCCTCTGCTACACTCCGGTTGTGAAAACCATCATCGAACCATTCCGCATCCGCAGCGTCGAGCCGCTCCGCCACACCACGCCGGAGCAGCGCGAGCAGTTTCTGGCTGAAGCCGGATACAACCTGTTCCTCATCGAGGCCAAGAACATCCTCATTGATCTGCTCACCGACTCCGGCACCGGAGCCATGTCTACCGAACAGTGGGCCGCCATGATGCGGGGCGACGAATCCTACGCCGGCAGCCAGAGCTTCTTTCGCCTCAAGGCCTCGGTGCAGGAGCTGACCGGTTTCCGCCACGTCATCCCCACGCACCAGGGGCGCGCCGCCGAGCGCATCCTCTTTCATGTGATGTGCCGGCCCGGCCAAACGGTGCCGAATAATACGCACTTCGACACCACCCGCGCCAACATCGAGCAGGCCGGCGCCCGCGCGGTCGATCTGCCCTGCCCCGAAGCCGCCGACACCCAGGCCCGCCATCCCTTCAAGGGCGATATGGACGTCGCCGCTTTGGAGCGCCTGATTGAGGCCGAGGGCCGCGAGCGCATCCCCCTCATCATGCTCACGGTGACCAACAACTCCGGCGGCGGCCAGCCCGTCTCGCTGGCCAACATCGCCGCCGTCAAGCAGGTGGCCGCCAGCCACGGGATCCCCTTCTATCTCGACGCCTGCCGTTTCGCCGAGAACGCCTGGTTCATCCAACTCCGTGAGCCCGGCTACAAGGCGTGGTCGCCGAAACAGATCGCCCAGAAGATGTTCTCCTTCGCCGACGGCTGCACCTTCTCCGCCAAGAAAGACGCTTTCGCCAACATCGGGGGCTTCCTCTGCACCCAAGACGACCGCCTGGCCGACCAGGAAAAGGAGCTCCTCATCCTCACCGAGGGTTTCCCCACCTACGGCGGCCTGGCTGGCCGCGACCTGGAGGCCATCGCCGTGGGCCTCCACGAGGTTCTGGACCCAGACTATCTCCAGTACCGCATCGCCTCCACCGAGTACCTGGGCCGCCATATTTCCGAGCAGGGTGTCCCCATCGTCCAGCCTCCCGGCGGGCACGCCATCTACATCGACGCGGGACTGATGCTGCCCCACATCCCCCGCCAGCAGTTCCCCGCCCAGGCCCTGGCCGTCGCGCTCTACCGCCACGCCGGCATACGCTCGGTCGAAA
>VFZS01000738.1 GCA_016871095.1 Acidobacteriota bacterium | reverse complement strand
CCGAGGGCGCCGCCTCAGGCACCGCCACCTTGGGCCTCGCCGTGGCCTGGATTAACGGCCCGGAGGTGAAGTTCCCGGTGCGGTGAACCTCACCGCAGGCTCATCAGCCACACGTCCGCCTCAGTGACCTCGACAGGGAAGACGATCAGCCGGTCGTCGCGGGCGAGGGTGAAGATCGAGCCGAGTTCGTGGGGAGCTACAGAAAGGATCTCGCGGACCTTCCCGGAGCGCGTGTCCAGCAAGTAGATCTTCTGTTCGTCGTGGAACATCAGCCTGCGGCAGTCACTCAGCCACCGGGCTACGCCCCCGAACTCCGTCAGGCGCCGGAGAGTCCGCGATTCCAGCGAGTAGATGCCGACTCCCGAATAGCCGCCCGTTGGGCCTTGCAGGTCGCCGACAATACCGCGCCCGTCACGGGACCAGGAGCGCGCGCAGAACCACACCCCGGGCTCGCTGGGCGCGCCCAGAGCCTGAGGTGACTGCTCCGCCCATGGTTTCTCGACCTCGATGATGAAAGCACCGAGGCCCTGAACGTTGTAAACGAGGCGCCTGCCGTCCGGGGACCACAACGGGCTAAGGGCCGGTCCGCGGGATTCATAGGTCAGTTGCCGGGCGCTGCTGCCGTCCGGATTCATCGTCCAGATCTCGTACTTGCCGCTGCGGGCGGACATGTAGGCAAGGCGGGACCCGTCGGGCGACCACCGCGGCGCCCGGTTCGAATCAACGTCGTCGGTAAGCTGCCGCAGACCGGTTCCGTCGGCGCGGACGAGGAAGACGTCCTCCTTCGCGGTCCGTGTGCAGAAGGCCAGCCACTGGCCGTCGGGGGAGAGGTCGGGGGTTCCAACCCTGGTCGAGCCTCGGCTGACGAGCACCGGCTGCCCCAGGGCTCTTTCCCGGAGCGGGTCGAAGCTCACCTTCTGGAGGTTCGCGGTGAGGAGGTGCTGAACGTAACACATCCGCCGCCCGTCCCGCGAGAAGCTGAAATGACCGCTGTAAGGCGACGGAGTCGTGACCAGCTCGGGCGTCGCCAGCGGCTTCCCCGATTCTTCAGCGATCCTCACCCGCCAGACACTCATGCTGCCGGCACGGTCGCTCGCATAGTAAAGGTAATTGCCATCGGGCGACCACACGGGGTTCCAGTCCAGGTGGGGATCGGCGGTCACCGCGACCGGTTGGCCACCCTGGGCGGGCACCGTCCAGATGTCGCGGTTCCCCCCACGCAGGCCCCAATAGGCAATGCGATGGCCGTGAGGCGACCAAGCCGGTTGGACGGCGTCCTCAGCCCCGGCCACCGGCCGCTGGCGGGCCGAGCCCGAAGACGCCTCGAGTCGAACCACGTACAACCGGCTTCCAGTGCTTCGGCGGTAGTCCGGCCTCCAGAAGTCTGCCGTGGCGCAGACGATCTCGCTGCCGTCCGATGACCAGGCGGGGTAGTAGCCGAAATCCGTTACACGCTTAACGGATTCTCCCGTGGCCCCCATTACGAAAACGCCGCCGCCGTCTCTCCCCGAGCGGAAGGCGATGTGCTGCCCATCCGGGGAGAAGGCCGGCTGGGTGTCGTCGAGGGGGCAATCCCTGGTCAGATTGATGACGTTCCTGCCCCCCACCCGTTGAAGGTGAATGTCCCAGTTGCCGGAGGCCCGGCTGGCGTAGACGAAGAGGTTGCCGTCGGGGGAGAGGCTGGGGTAGAGCTCCTGGCCGGGCTGGTCGGTGAGCTGGGTGAAGTTGGCGTTGGCCGGCGTGGCACGGCCGGCGGGCCGGACCAGAAAGTACCCGAGAGCACCCAACCCGATCAGTACGGCAACCCCGGCGGCGAGGAGGGCCGGGCGGCGCCAGGCGGGACGAGCCACAGGAGCCGGCAGCACAGCCAGCTTCGCAAAGCTCGCCTCCTCCCCGGCCAAGCGGTCGTCAACCTCCCTCACCGCCGCGACGAAACGGTACCCCCGCTTGGGAACCGTCTGGATGTATTGCTGATCCCCCGGCCCCTCTCCCAACGCCTTGCGCAGCACGCTGATGTTGTGCGTCAGGTTGCTTTCTTCCACGAAGGTGTCGGGCCACACCTCCCTCAACAGTTCTTCCCTGCTTACCACCCGGCCGTGGCGCGCTACCAGCACGTTCAGCGTCTTGACGATGTTGGGGCTGAGGGACACCACTTCCTCGCCTCGAAACAGCACGCCGTTAACTGGGACCAGCCGGAAAGCCCCGAACTGGTAGATGCGCCCCGACTGCGCCGGGCTCGCCATTTTCAGGTTTCCTTGAGAAGATTTCAGACTTCCCAAAGGACTTCCCGCGCACCCAGCCAGTATCCTGGGCCGAGGCCGGGAGGCTGTTGGGAATCCCGCGTGCTATCGATTGTAGCGCAAACCCCCGGCCTCAACAACGGAAAGGAGCAGATCATGAATTGGAAGACTGTCTGTCTGTTGGCGGCGTGCGCGGCTGCGCTGGCGGCGCAGACCTCGACGTCAGCCACGGTTCTGGGTACGGTCACGGATGCCACCGGGGCCGTTATCCCAAGTGCTTCCATCGAATTAGTCGAGATCACCACCAATCAGGCGCGCAGCGTCGCGAGCAGCGAGTACGGGCTGTACCTGTTCGCCGGCGTCCTGCCGGGCAAGTATAAGATGACGGTCTCCAAGGCTGGA
>VFZS01000737.1 GCA_016871095.1 Acidobacteriota bacterium | reverse complement strand
CCGCCAGCAGATCGGGGATGTCTCCGTGCTTGAGGATGCCGGGGACCACGCTCTCGAAGACCTCGCGGTGAAGCTGCTGGCTGACGACCGCTTCGTAGGAGGCCAGCAGCCCCTCCAACGCGACTCCGCGGATACGCTCCTCCGCCACCGCCGCGAACAGCACCGGCAGCGCGCCGCCGCCCTTGCCGTACGCCTGGATGCGTTCGGCGTTCACCTCCGGCCTGCCTCTCAGCAGTTCCACGCCTCGCGCCACATCCACGGCCCGCAAGCCCGCCAGCGTCTTGCCCAGCAACAGCGCGGTCATCGCGTTTTCGTAGTCGCCGAACCAGCGCGTGAATTCTCCGCTCGGGCGAACCCGCGCCGGCTGGGTCTCGCCAAACCCGCGCGCATCGATGGCCAGCACGATCACCCCCGCGCGGACCAGCGGCTCAACATCATCCATGCCGGCCGACTTCCCCGCCCCGTTCACGTAGATGACCGCCGGCTTCTTCGCCGCTCCGCCCTCCGGCAGGAACAGCAGGCCTGGTACCAGGATACCCGGCTCGCTCTCGTAGACCAGTTTCTCGGCCCGGCAGCCAGGCCGCGTGAAGACGCCATAGGAGCGCACTTCCGGCGGACCCTTGGGCGCCTCGAAGCCAATCAGACGCGGGACAGCCCGGGCGAACTCGCGCGCCGCCGGGCGCCGCGCTTTAGCGGCCTCGGCACGCTGGCGGTTCAGCGTGAACACGCCCTCCCCGCCCAGCGACGTGGCCACCTGGCCAGTGGCTGTGCAGTACAGCTCCGCCTCGGTGGCGATGGGAATATCCGGCTCCCCGCTGCTGTCCTCGACGCCCTTCAACCACCGGCTGAACCAGTTGTAGGCCGCCAGGCGGCGCGGCTGGGTGTAGCCGTGCCCGTCGTCGGCCTCGAACTGATCGAACTTCTCCGGCGCGCCGAGCAGCTTGTAGACGCGGCGGGCCTCGGCGGCGGTCTGGCGCGCGCCGGTGATCGAGAAGAAGTCTCGAATGGCCGACAGCATCAGGTACGGCCGCGGCGCGAAGGCGTGTACGAAGTCGGCGTGATCGAGCCCCGCCGCGAGCCAGGGCGGCAGGCACTGCTCGGCGTCCTGCGGGCCGATGCTGCGCAGGAGTTGTCCCCACGAGGTGAGGTAGCAGGAGGGCGCGGCCACGTGGAGACGGTCCTCCAGCGCCGCCAGGTACGCCGTGTGCGTGCCCCCGCCGGAATTGCCGGTGACGCCCACGCGCGCCGGATCCACTTCCTTGCGCGACAGCAGGTAGTCCAGCGCCCGTATGCCGTCCCAAATGGTGTAACGCGCCAGGTTGTCGCCCACCAGCAGGCACTGTATGCCCTGTATGGTGTGCTCGGTGGTGGAACCTCCCACTTTCGAGGCCTTCAGGTCTTCGTCCCAAAGCTGAATGCGCTCGCCCTGCCCTACCGGGTCCCAGGCCAGCCCCACAAATCCCTTCTTGGCCAGCGAGCCGAGCGTCTGCTGCCAGGCCAGGTGGGCCTTGGCGCCGCTCTCGTGTCCCAGCGGATAGAGAATCGCCGGGTACGGCGGCTGGCCCTTCTTGGGCAGGTACAGGCTGGCCGTCACGTAGAAGCGCGGCTGGCTCTCGAAGATCACTTTCTCGACGCGGTAGTCGTCGCGCTCGAGGGCCCCCACCACGCGCGCGTTCAGCGGCGTGCGCTCGGGCAGCCCGCCGACAGCAGCGATCATGCGCTCGCGCACGTACTGCCGCCGCTTGGCCACCTCCTCCGGGCCGGTGAGGCGCGCCACTGCGCGCGCCCGCTCGGCCAGCCGCTCCTCCGCCTTCGCCTTCAGATACAAAGGCAGCATCTCGCGCAGGTCGCGGAACTCGGTCAGCGCCGACAGGAAGTTCAACTGCTCGGCGGTCTGGGCCCCGCCCGCGGCCGCCAACAGCAGGACAGAGAGAATGATTCGCAGCACAGACACCTCCGGGCAGCCCATTATTTCATGGCCGGAGGCGCGATGGTGCGCGCCCGTGGGGCAGCCCCCCTGGACCGCGGGGCGGCCCCCTCGCCGAACTCTATCTTGCCGATGTCCGTGGCTGAGACGCCCTAGGCCGGGCCGGCTCCAGCAGGTTGCACAGCCATAGATCAGTGTCCAGGAGCAGCTTCATGAGCGGAGCGCTTCCCAGTCGTCTTCATCGACGGCTGGGCTTACGATGTCCCCCGTGATCCGCGCAGTCCCCGCCGGCGAACCCAACCATCCCTGAGGCCGCTTCGGCGGAGGCGGCGGGGCAATCACGGCCACCGGCTTGCCAAAGCGAGTTACCAGCACCGGCTTGCGAGTGCGGCGCACGCTTTCGAGCACGGCCAGACAGGTGGCCCTGAACTTCGAGATGGCGATTTCTCGCACGCCACTATGGTGACATAGTCGAAAACCGTGGGCAGATGCCTGGCTGGAGAGCGGCGGCAGGCCTGGAGGTCTACTCCACTGGGGGCTACACCACTAGCTTCCAGGGTTTGCGGTAGCGGACTGAAAGCAGCTTGCGCGCTTCTTTCTGGAGGACGGTCTTGGAGCGGTCGTCCCAGTCCACACGCAGCTTGCTGCGCAGGGCGATGTTGCCCAGGATGCAGGCCGCGGTGGTGCGGAAGCAAGTCTCGATGTCACTAGTAGGCCTCTGGCGGGT
>VFZS01000736.1 GCA_016871095.1 Acidobacteriota bacterium | reverse complement strand
GGTTACCAGCGCCGTCACCCAGAGGCCCACTGCCATGCTGACCGCAACCGTTCCCGAGAAGATCAGAACGTCCATCACCTCTCTATCTGCCCTGCTCTGGGCTACGGGAAGAAGGCGCTCGCTGAGAAACAGCCCGGCTCCGACAAACGCCACCAGGATTCCGGCCTGCACCAGACGAATGTTGGTCCTGGGGCGGCTCTGGCCTGGAGATGCGGAATCGTAAAGCATCACCTGTCCCTCCCTGCTCTGAAGAAACGCCACGAATTCACCAGCGGAGCCGAACTTGTCGAGGGCGCTGGACGCCAGGTGCAACTGCATCTTCTTCAGCTCCGACAGCAGTTGCCGCCTCCTGAAATACAGCCAGCAGATCCAGCCCAGAAGAGCGATGACGGAAACCATCACGAGGGTGTCACTCTCGATGCTTTGCACCTGTAGGTCCTTTCAATGGCCTGAGTCAATTTGTCCCGGTTCAGTCTATGGGACGCTCCCTTGGCCAGGAGGTTAACAGGCTCCTCTCCCAAGAGTGTAAGGCGTTGCGCGCCAGCCCGGTGCGGGCGCCCGGCCCAGGTGGTGGCCTGCCTGGTGCGCCGGGCCCGGCTGCCACTACCCCCGTGGAGGTGGTTACACTCTTGGGAGAGGAGTCACGCAGGATGAACCATGTTGCTGAACTTGGGACCCGGAGAGCGCTCCGTATCGCTCTCACATGCCTGATTGCCCCGGCTCTGTGGGCCCAGGCCACTGCTCAGGCCTATCCACCGCAAATGGATGGCGCCGTAGTCGAGGTCTACAAGACCATCGGCGAAGTCAAGCTCAACATCTACATCTTCAACCCGCCGGGGCATGCGGCCAGCGCTGCGAAGCCGGCCATTGTCTTCTTCTTCGGCGGCGGCTGGCGCAGCGGCAACCCCAGGCAGTTCGAGCAGCAGTGCCGCTACCTGGCCTCGCGCGGCATGGTGGCCATGACCGCGGACTACCGCGTGGCCAGCCGGCACAACGTGAAGGCGGTGGATTGCGTCAGGGATGCCAAGTCCGCGATTCGCTGGGTCCGGCGGAACGCCGCGCGCCTCGGTGTTGATCCCAGGCGCATAGCCGCCGGCGGCGGCTCGGCGGGCGGACACCTGGCCGCCGCCACAGGCACGATCTCCGATCTGGACGAGCCGGGCGAGGATCTCAGCATCAGCTCGCGGCCCAACGCCCTGGTGCTGTTCAATCCCGCTGTGGTGCTGGCGCCGGCCGAAGGCCGGCCCTCGTTTCGCGACCCTTCGGAGATGCGCGAGCGCGCGGGCATCGAGCCCGAGCGCATTTCTCCTTTCCACCACGTCAGTCGCGGCGCGCCTCCCGCCATCATCTTTCACGGGAAGGCCGATACCACGGTTCCTTACGCCACCGTCGAGTTGTTCACCAAGAAGATGACGGGGATGGGCAACCGGTGCGAGCTGGCGGGCTTCGACGGCGAGCCGCACGGTTTCTTCAACTACGGCCGCGGCGGCAACAAGGCCTACCGCGAGACCTTGACCAAGGCGGACGAGTTTCTCGCCTCGCTGGGTTACCTGAAAGGCCCGCCTACCGTTCGATGATCTTCTTGGCCGCCCACTCGAAGTAAGTCCGCTGGTACTCGGGGCCGCTCTTCGCCGCGAGCGCGGCCTTCAGCGCGCGAACCGCAGCTTTCGCCTGCGCCCCCAGGTGCCACAGCGCGTTAGCAGCCTGAAGCTGCACGCAGGCGTCCGTGCCGCCGAGTGCCTTTTCGAGCGCCGCCAGGCCCCTCTGCGGCTCGCCCAAACGGCACACCGCCTCCCCCGCGGCCACCCGCACCGCCGGCGAGGGATCCTCCAGCGCCTTCACCAGATCCGCCTGGACGCTGCGCGCCTCCATCGTGACGGCCGTAATCACGCCCCAGTAACGCACCGCCGCATCGCCGTCCGCGAGCAGCTTCCGCAGTCTGGGAATTTCTGTTGCGCGCCCCACGCACTCCGCCGCGTCCACGATGCGCTCCACCGGGAAGCGGCTCGCGTCTCTGGCCATGTCATACGGCGCCTGCCCGGCGGCGCGCCGTAGCAGGTCCGGCTCGGGCAGCAGTCCCGTGTCGCGGATCTCAATCATCCACCGGCGCAGCCGCGCGCGCATCGCTTCGAGCGTTCCACGATGCGCCGGATCGCCCGCCAGGTTCTTCATCTGGTGCGGATCCGCCTTCAGGTCGTACAGCTCCTCGGGCGGCTTGCTGTCTTCCATCAGCAAGCGGGTGGGTCCCGCGAGCCTGCCCTCGCGATGGAGCCGCCGCAGCTCCCTGCGCACGTGCCCCTCCTCGGAGTACGTGCCGTGCTGCATCACCGGCCGGTGCGGCAGGTAGTGGCGTATGTAGTGATACCGCCCGTTCAGCAGCGTGCGGCTGGTTTCACACTCTTCGTCCACGCGGTCTCGCGCGGCGAACACCTCTTTCCTCGGCGCGCCCGCGCGCGGCCCCAGAAACGCCGTGCCCTGCATGGAAGCGGGCGCCGGCAATCCCGCGAGGCTCAGCACCGTTGGAGCGAAGTCGACGAAGCTCACCAGCCGGTCCACGGTGCTGCCCGGCGCACCGGGCGCCAGGTGGCGGAATTTTTCCGGGAACCGCACTATCAGCGGCACGTGAATGCCTGGCGTATTGAGGAACCGTTTGCCGC
>VFZS01000735.1 GCA_016871095.1 Acidobacteriota bacterium | reverse complement strand
GGCGGCTAACCGCAACCCCATGGTGGATCCATTCCCGGTGCGCGCCGATGGAACCCGGTTCGATGTGCCGTACGGCAACAGCCTGGGTCCGATTATCCGCCAGGGGCGCGGCTGGTCGTTCTATCCGCGCAACTACAGTCCGGCCCACCAGCAGCGCTGGCGCTTCGGCATCCAGCGGGAGATCAGCGAGAACATGGTGATCGATGTTTCTTACAACGGCGCCTTGTCGAGGATCCCGGTTACCCAGCGCATCGACTTCCTGCGCGAGCAGTACTGGGCCAAGGGGATGAAGCGCGTCCAGTCAATCGACGACGACATGAACCGGAACCTCGCGAACCCCTTCAATATCAACAACCTGGCGTCGCTTCAGACCTCCAGCCCCGTTATCTACAATTACCTCCGGACCCAAGGGTTTTTCACCGGCGCCAACATCCGCAAGCACCAGTTGCTGAGGACCTATCCCAACATGAACGGCCTGAACGGCCTGCGGCCGGGAGTGGAGTTCAAGGATGCCCTGGGCAGGAACAAGTACCACGACATGCAGGCGCGCTTGGAGCGGCGTTTCGCCCGCGGCTTCCAAATGGCGGTGATGTACACTTACGCTTACGGCGAGGAGTCGGACTACTACCACAACGAGTTCGATGCCAAGACCTCCTGGCGGCCGCAGGACGCCATCCGGCCGCACCGCGTTGTCTGGCAAGGCATCTATGAACTGCCCTTTGGCAGCGGCCGCCGCTGGGTGAACCAGAATCCCATCCAGCACCTGGTCGGTGGCTGGCAGTTGAGTTGGGTCTACCAGTATCAGAACGGCACCGTCACCGGCTGGGGCAACCGCTTCTTCTACGGCGACCTCAACAACATCGCGGCGTTGTTCAAGCACAAGGATGTGAACAGCAAGGACATGCACGTGTGGTTCGACCCGAGCATCCGCTACACCGGGACGGGCGACGTGCCCTCCGGCTTCGCCGGGTTCGAGGGCCGCACCGCATCACAGCCCGGCAGCTACCACGTGCGCGTGTTCCCGACGCGGCTGGATGCGCTGCGCGAAGATGGCATCCGCAACTGGGACGTGAAGATCAAGCGCACGTTCAGGATCACCGAGGGGCTGCGGACCAGCTTTGACGTGGACCTGCTGAACGCCACTAACCACACCAACTTCGAGGGACCGCAGACCGACCCCACGAACGTGAATTTCGGCCGCGTCACCACGCAGCGCGGCCTTAGCCGGGTCATTCAGATCAACCTGCGTATCGACTTCTGACGAAAAAGGGGGACAGGCTACCCTGGCCCAGCGTGGCCAGGGCTGCCTGTCCCCTTTTTCTTTCTTCCTGTCACCTGAACCAGTACAGCAGGATGCCGTAGCCCACGCCGGCTTCGTCGGCGGCCTTGGCTACCTGGAAGGCCATGAAGCGGCCGTCGGTTGAGACCATCGGGTTGGAGGCCTTGTAGCCCTCGTAGTCGTTGAAGTGGGTGAGGCGGGTGAAGTCCTGGCCCGTGCCGTCGAGCTTCAGCTTCCAGATATCGATCTGGCGGTGCCCGCCTTTGCCGCCCAGCTTCTGGGCCTGGCGGTCGGCCTCCACACAGGTGTACTGGCCGTCCGGGAAGATTCCCTCCGGCTCGTTGTAAGTGCCGGGCGCTTTGGAGAAGTTGGTCACCTGGCCGGTTGCGAGGTCGATGCCCATCACGGACGCCGTGTCGTTCGGCTCGTAGCAGGAGAAGGTCAGCTTGGTGTCGTTGTCGTGGAAATCCTGGGCCTCGATGACGCAGCTTCGATCCTTGCTCTCGTGGACCACCTTCTGATTGACCAGCTTCAAGGCGCCGCCGGAGAGATCCATCTGGGCCGTAATGAGACGGGAAGCCCCGGCGGGCAACTCCGGATTCTGCGCGCTGGTCTGCGAGAAGGCGATCCTGAGGCTCTTCTTGGAGACGGCCGCGCCTTCGCTCATCTTCTGATTGAGGCGCACCGGCGTGGAGCCGGGCTGCTGGCTCAGGAACCACAACTCGTTGTCGCGTGAGCGGCTGGCGCGGATGTCGGTGAAGCGCTCGGGGCCGATGAGGATGTAGTCGCCCGTGATCAGGTGCATGACGCGGAGGAACGCCGCTCCGGGCACGCTGCAAGTGAGGCAACGGATCACCCGCGTCTTGAGATCAATGACGAAGGCGTCGCCGAAGCTCTTGTTCATGAAGGCGATGCGCTGGTTGTCGGGCGAGATGTCGGCCCGCTCGCCGAAATGCGTGAGCATCTCGATGTGCCTGGGCAGGTTTTCGAGCGGACTGCCCGGCTTGCGCTGAGCGCAAACGAAAGAAACGCAAAGCAGAAAAGAAACAAGTAGCCGCATCACAATCCTCCTGACTCCTCAAACCCGAGGTACTGCACCTCTTCCTCCAGTTCGAGGCCGAACCGCTCCCGCACCCGGCGCTTCATCTCCGCGATGAGCGCGCACAGATCGCGCGCCGTGCCCGCTCCGGCATTGTAGACCAGGTTGGCGTGGTAGTCCGCCACACGCATGTCGCCCCGGGCCAGACCTTTGCAGTCGGCATGTTCCAGGAACCAGGCTGCCGGCGCCTTGCCTTCGCGGACCACTTCGGCCGGCGCCTGTGCCCGCACCTCTGGCGGCAGGGCGCGCCAGAGCAGGTTCTTGAAGATGCTGCCCGCGCACCGCATCTCGGGCGGG
>VFZS01000734.1 GCA_016871095.1 Acidobacteriota bacterium | reverse complement strand
ATACCACCCCAGGGCCACGAAGATGCGGAAGGCCGTGAGATCCGCTGTGGCCAGCAGGTCAATCAAGGTCTTGTTGATGGCATTCTGGAGCGGGATTCCGTCCCAGGCCTCACAGCGCAGGGCCGGATTGTAGAAGTGGATCACCGGCAGGCCCAGGGGCTGCCCCTGCTGGTCCACCCAGGCCAGCGGCCAGCCCGCATCGCCAGGATCGCTGACCCGCTCCCAGGCCGCGCCGGAGGCGGCATACTTCTCCACCCGCTCCGGGTAGTAGAGCGTCATGCGCTGGCGAGCCTTGCTGTTGTCGGTGACCTCCGTCCACCGCTTGGCCGCGTAGGTGGCCGGCAGCGCCGGATTGTCGTCGGGATACCAGATTTTGCAGCCGAAGCCGTCGCCGCCGTTGCTGCCGTCCGTGTACCGCTGGTGAGGCGTGAACCTGACGCGGCGCTTCTCGCTGTCCCAATCCACCAGCACGAAGTATTCGCCGTCCCGAATTGCACCTTCGTGTACCTCGTCCTGCCCGGCGTCCAGGCGATTGTCGCTCCAGACGCTCCAGGCCCACTTCGCCAGCCCCTCGTTGGCTGAATCGAAGCCGCTGACCAGCAGGCGCTCGGTGATGGCCGTGACCACGCTGCGGCAGACGTTGAGGTGAAAGTCCGGCTCGCCGCTCTCCTTGCCCAGGTACAAGAACTCCTTGAGGCGGTCGTTGAGGAAGGTGCTCTGCTCCCCGTCGTGGTAGTTGCGCGCCTTGACCACCGCCTTCTGGCGGGCGGTCTCTTGGCTGCTCATCCACTCCAGGAAAGACAATCTCAGCGCCGTGTCGTCGGCCATATCCTGCCCCTTATCTCCTGCTGCTTCTTCTCTGCCGTGTACTGGTAAGCGAACGCCTGGCCCTGCTTCTCCCCCGCCAGCACGCCCAACGCCCCGCTGACGGCGTCCACCTGATCGTCGTGCTGCCCATCGGGGAATAGCTCAATCTCGTCCAGGAAGGCGCTAATCCACGTCCCTTGCAAGAGCAGCACGTTGCCCGCCTGCGCCGCCGAGGCCAGGGGGTTGGCGCGCACGACCTTATCGCCGGAGGCGGGCGCACCATCACAAGCAAAACCGATCAGCACCTCTCGCTGGTAGTGGTCAATCAGGCTCTTGCCGGAGGCCCCGCCCTCCTGCTCGATGTAAATGCTCACCTCACGCCCGTCCAGTTGCGCCGTCTGTCTGACCAGGGCCTCCACGCCGCCCGGCGTCGTCCTGGCCCGCCGCATGTCCAGCAGCCAGTAGCGCCCTTCGGCCTCGCCCAACAGCGCCCCGCACGTCCAGTCCGGGTCCTGCCCCGGCTTGGGCAGCGTGGCCGCCAGGTCCCAGAAGCGCACTTTCTTCAGGACAAAGGGCGCTTGCTCCACGATGGGGAACCACTCCCGCTTGAACATGCGCCCGGCGTCCGAGAGCGTCCAGTCGCCGTAGCGAATGCGCGCCCTGGTCACCGGATCGAGGCGGGCCAGGCTCTGATCGTAGGCCGCCTGGTCAACGTGCGGGTTGTCCTCGAGCTGCGCCGGGATGAAGGGCCGCCCCGCCGCCTGGCCTTCCACCAAAAATCGCTGCTTGACCCAGCCCACCCCCTGGCCAATCGGGTTGCTGGCACTTCTCATTCTCAGGGGGACCGTCACCCCGGCCAGGCGGCGCAGACGGGAGAACAGGAACAGGTATTGCGTCAGCATGAACTCGGCTACTTCATCGAAGCCCACGAACTGGAACTCGGCGCTCTGGTATCTGTATTTGTCCTTCTCGTTCTCCAGGTAGCCGAAGGTCAAGGTAGCGCCGGAGGGGAAGCGCCAGGTGTGCGTTTCGTTGTCCCACCTGGCATCGCTGCCCGTCAGCCATTCCTCAGCCCGATCCATGAGCGCACCGGGCAGGCTCAAGTTGGTGTAGGTGCGCCGCAGGAGCAGGGCCGCATAGCCGGGCACGTCCACGTATTGCAGTGCGGCCATGAGCAGGGCGTCGCTCTTGCCCCCGCCGCCCGCCCCGCCGTAGAAAGCCTCGATCTGCGGCAGGAGCAGGAAGGCGGCCTGTTTAGCCGTCGGCTTGTGCGTGATGTACTTCGTCAGCCGAGGCAGCATCAGACTCGGCCGCGATTGCACCTGACTGCGCAAGGATGTCAAATATGGTGACTGCGGTATTAGCGTCAATGCTGTGTTTGACCTCTACGGGCACGGCCTTGCCGCCCGGCCCGCTGACTTGCACGGCCTCGCCGTAGCCCCGATCGCGGGCCTTGCAGGACAGGCGGTACTTGACCGCCCACTGCTCGCCCGCCTGTATCTGCTCGATCAGCTTGACCTCGGCCAGGTCGTTCACCCGCTGCGTCTCGCCGTCGAAGGCGGCCTGGGCGGTGGCGTATTCGTCTATGTAGCGCCGGGCCGTGTGCCAGTCGCAGCCCAACTTGCGGGCGACGTTGCTGACGATGCCCGCCGAGTCCTTGACGGCCTCCAGGACTTGCGCTACAGTGTAGTCCCTATGCTTACCCATTCGCGTTTTCGCGTTATTTCATCCGCAACCTCCGGCTGCGAATACCTGCGTAATTGCCCGTTTATTCTTGCCGCCGCACGTCGAGGCCCATATCCTGCAATCTTTGGAGGGCCACGCTGCAATAGGCGGGCACGATCTCGATTCCCCGCCCCCGCCGCCCTAGCCGCTGGCA
>VFZS01000733.1 GCA_016871095.1 Acidobacteriota bacterium | reverse complement strand
TGTTGAAAGCCCACCGCTCGCTCTCCGCCGAGACCCAGAAACAGTTAATGGCGCTCTACCAGCAGGCCGAGGGCGCGTTTTAGCGAGTCCGTTGGCTGCAAACTGACACACAGCCTGGGAGCGCGGGCGTCCCGCCCGCCGGCGACTGAGCAACGACATAGAAAGCTTCGACTTCCGACTTTGGACGCGCATGGAAGCCATGAACCCGTGAGGCAGACATTCCTGTCTGCCTCTTTGCCGCGAGACCCAGGCAGACAGGAAGGTCTGCCTCACATCGTCGTTCGAAAGGAGGTTCATGAGTAGGTTCAACCTCCAAGTTCAGACGCGAGTTGGGGCCATGAACGTAGCTCGACTTTCCAAAGTCGAGACGGGGCGGGCGGGAGCGGCAGACTCGACTTTGGGAAGTCGAGCTACTCGCCGGTTCATGGGGTCGGATTGCGTCCTCTCTGCTTTCAACGATGATAACAATGACACCTACTGAATCTCGCATAATATAGTGACATATTGCGGTTTTGGATGTATGGTGGTGTCATGAAGTCATTCATCCCTCCGCGGCGAGATTTCAAAGCCTTGGAGTCCCGACGCCAGCAAGCGGGCCGCTGGTTTGCGCAAGGCAAGATTCAGGCTTTCGTGGCGCGGCAGTTGCAGGTCAGCCGTCAGAGCGCCAGCCGCTGGTATCAGCAATGGCGACGCGCCGGTGCCGAGGGCTTGCGGGCCGCGGGCCGCGCGGGGCGCAAGCCCCGGCTGAGTCCGCCGCGACTGCGGCAACTCGACGAGCAATTGCGGCGCGGGGCTCGCGCCCACGGTTTCCGGACCGACTTGTGGACCCTGCCACGTGTGGCGCGGGTCATTGAGCAGCAGACCGGGGTGTCGTATCACCCCGGACATGTCTGGCGGATCCTGCGCGCGATGGATTGGACGCTGCAACGGCCCGCGCGCCGCGCCCGCGAACGCAACGAGGCCGCGATCCGGCAATGGGTGGCCCAGCGGTGGCCGGCGGTAAAAAAAACGCGCGGCGGCGACGCGCCTGGATAGTCTTCGAGGACGAGAGCGGGATTTCGGAGCGACCGTCCATCCGCCGGACGTGGTCGCCGCGAGGCGAAACGCCCGTGCTGATTCACGCGTTCAACTGGAAGAAGCTCTCGATCTGCACGGCGCTGGCCTACCGATGGGATGGCCGGCGCGCCCGGCTGTGGTTCCACTTCAAGCCAGGCAGCTACGACGGGCCCGCGTTGACTGGATTTCTGGAGGAACTGCGGCAGGAGTTCCGCAGCCGAAAAATCATTTTGGTGTGGGATGGGTTGCCGGCTCACAAGGGGCAGTGGGTGCAGGCCTATCTGGGCCGCCAGCGAGGGTGGGTGCGGGAGGAGCGACTGCCCGGCTATGCGCCGGAATTGAACCCGGTGGAGTCGGTCTGGGAAAACGTTAAAGGCCAGGAGTTGGCCAATCTCTGTGCAGGGAGTCTGGAAGCTGCCGGCCGAGAATGTCGCCGGGGGCTGAACCGGGTTCGGCGGCAGCAGTCGCTGTTGTTCTCGTTCTTGCACCATACCGGTCTCTCTTTGTGACCAATTGTCACTGTATTATGCGAGATTCAGTAAGCCGAAGGTCTTGGATCGGGCAAGGAGTTTGAAAAAGCTCTGCCTGTGCGGACAGCACAGGTTGCGGTTGATGCCCCAATTTGGTGATACGATCGTCTCACCAAACGGAGGCAAGCTTCTGTGTTACGATGTCGTTGCTTGGGGCGTCCCGCGGTGCTGCAGGGTGTTCAACTGCGTGGATGCGGCTCCGATGGCGGCTTGAACGTCCTGTCACTCGGCCATCGAACAGGAGACAAACACGACTTCGGGTTGTTGAGCGAGCCGGACGATGAGCGGCTGGCGCTTCATCGGAACGGCGGAACGGCCGAGGGAGGCATGGTGGACCAACAGTTCACGCCCCAGCGGGACGACGACAAAACCGCCCGTGGCGCGATTCAGGCACACGCCGCGCACGAGAAACAAACCGCGCCCTACGGCTGATTCAACCTTCTTGCCCGACAACTCCGAGGCGCGTTCGGCGGAAACCTCAACGCAACCCACCTCGCGCAACTGTTCCTTCGCCACCGCCATTTTCTCCGCCAGCACTTCGAAGATGTCCGAGCCAGACAGTTTCTCCGCCTGCCAAAATCGCCCGATGTCCTTCGGCGGATGATGCCATGAGTCCGCCGAATCCCACGCCCGGCGGTCGGTGCAGCCTGACAAGGTCAACACGGCCAGGCCGAGAATCAGAACATGCGCTTGCGCTTTCATCTGACTACCTCCGGTTCACACAAACCACCGGCCCGGCCATCGCCACACCTGCGGCCTTGATGAATGGTCGCCGGAACACGCCTCTGTTGCTGGTTCGCCTGTTGTTCATGGTCAATCTCGACTCCCGACTTGGACGCGCATCGGCACCATATACCGGTGAGGTGTGTAGCCGTTGAATGTGGGAGGGGCCTCAGCGCCCCGACTGTCGTAGCCGATGACCTTGCTTTCGGTCGGGGCGCTGAGGCCCCTCCCACATTCAGAATGCTCATTCGGTTCAAAGAAGGTCCTTTCGTCGACTGCGCGACAATCTTGTTACTTGTTCCAACCGTCAAGCATCCGCTGGATGCCCATTGGGTTCCAGCCGTTCGCAGGCTTTTTCTCGATGAGATCACCCATCTCCGCGGC
>VFZS01000732.1 GCA_016871095.1 Acidobacteriota bacterium | reverse complement strand
CAGCCCAATAAGCGCTTGCGGCCGACACCGCAAGAAGCGCGGTGCGCCTGGGCGCCTGGTCGTTGGGTTACCTGCTGACCCCGGCGGGTGCGCGGCCTCCTTACGCAACGGTGATCTGCGTGCCGGGTCATGGGCGCGGGGTGGATGACATTGTGGGCATCGATTCGGAGGGACGGGAGCGCGTCGGCAAGGCGGGCTGGCAGCCGGCAGGGGCCGGTTTGAAAACCGGCCGCAGGAGTTTCTACAATTCATCGGTTGAGGAGGGTGGTATGCCAGGTTCAGGCCCCGTGGGGCAGGCGGTTTCGCCTGCCACCCGACCTGCGCTGGACCACGGCCAGTCCTCGGCCGCTGCCACCAAGCCGGCCGCAACGGGGGTGTGCTCAATGTACCGTATCCCTCTCTGTAGCTCCTGCTGGCTGCGTACCCAGCGATCCCAAGACTCGTCCTGCCAGAAAGGTTGCCCGGTGTGTCCCAAGACCAAGTTGGCCGAGCGGGCCGTGGCCCCCTTTAACCACCGGGTGATCACCGCCAAGGGGCGGAAGGGCCGCAACAGCGCGTGCACGTGGTTGGGCATCACCACCCACGCGCGTAAGACATAGAAGTCGCGCTCCCGTTGCCCGGCCCGCAGAGCCTCCGCCACCACAGTCGCAATGCGCGGATCTCTCAGCCAGAGTGGCCCGCTGGTGGCTTGATCGGCTTGGCGGTCCAGGGCCACAAAGGCACGGCCACTCCCAGCCTGGGCGAGCTCGGACCAGCGGAGCCGGGGCAGCGAGCCGAACAGCCGCCAGGTGAGGAACACCCAGGCGCCGTCCGGGTGCCAGTGCGGAAGGCGCCGGTGGTATCGCGACATGATCAACGCACCGTGCGAGGCAGGCGAAACCGCCTGCCCCACGAGGCCTCACTACTACAGTGGCGCACATCCCCGCCTTCATCTCAGCAAATGTAGAAACTCCAGGGGCCGGTTTGAAAACCGGCCGCAAACCTGGAGGTTCGCCCCTCCGGCTGGCTCGGCAGGAAGTTCTGCCGTGGGTCAGCAGATGGTGGAGCACGGGCTGATTGCGCCGAGGCCCCTGTTCGTCGAGTCCGGCCAGCCGGATGCCATAGCGGCCCACAGCTTCCACGGCGCGCGGGGGATGCCGTTTCTGGCGAGGCATCTGTACGACCTGACGACAGCGGGCCAGCAGGCGGTTCGAGGGGAGAGCGTCCACGCTTGCCGCGGGAGGCCGGTTTGAAAACCGGGGGCAGGCCTGGAGGCCTACGCTACTGAGTCTGACAGCGGCTGAAGATTACCAGGTCAGGCGGAGGGTCAACTGCAATTCGCGCGAGCCCGAGCCGGAGGTGCGGGTGCCCAGAATGCCCAGGTTGTTGAAGCTGTTCGGGTTGTTGGGGTGGTTGAGCGCATTGAAGTAGTCGAGGTTGAACCGGAGATTCATGCGCTCCTTGATGGGAATCGTCTTGAATAAGGATGCATCCAGGCCCCACTGCCGCACGGTCGGGAAGTACTGTTGCCGCCACGGATGCAGGTTCTCATTGAAAGCCGTCCTCTGTGCAGTGCCGTTGAGCAAGCGGACCCAGACGGTGTTGGTATCCCAGAACGACTGCAGGTTCGTGCCGGCGGGCATGTTCGCCGGGGAAGCTGTCGAGCCCCACGGTATCAGGGGCTGAGCGGCCGGCTTGTAATCGGCCGGCACGCCCATGATGCCGTTCGGTCTGCCGGTCACCGGGTCACGGCTGTTTATCCGGTTGGATGGAATGTAACCGTTCCACCATAGGTACCCGGGATAGCAGGCGCCAGTGCGGCAGTCCTCGATTGGGTACTTGTAGCCGTAATACTCAATCTTGCTGCCGGTTGGGTAAATGTCGGTGGGAAGAGCGGAGAAATTGCTGCGCAGATATCCCATTCCGGCCAGTTGCCAGCCGCCGATCAAGCGATGGAGAAAGCCGCCAGCATTCTTGCCGAGCCACTTACCCTTGCCGAACGGAAGGTCCGCGATGAAGTTCCAGCGGACGCGATGCCTGGGTATGCTGGTGTCACGTTGGTAGTTCAAAAAGCGGTTACGTTCGTCGAAGTTAGCGGGCACCGCGCCAGGGAGGTACTGGTTGAGTTCTCCGATCACCGAAGTTCCGCTCCAGTTCTGCCCGCCGGCGGCGTGCGCATTGCCGATGATGTAGAAAAGCTGGCAGCCAAAGCCGCGGCTGTAACGGCGTTCCAGTTCCAATTGAACGCCGCTGTAGTTGGACCATCCGGTTTTCAGCCATCTTCTCAGAGTGCCGTATACCTGCCGGTCGTAAGGCCGCCGGGCCACTCCGGAGAACTCGCCCGTCGGCAGCGCCGTTCCGGTGGTCACGAACCAGATGTAGTCGGGAGTGCTTTCGTTGAACTGGAAGACCTGTTCCATGTTGCCGCCGTGGTTGCCGATGTAAGCCACCCGGGCGAGGGTGTTCGCCATCACCTCTTTCTCCAGCGTGAAGTTCCAGTCGTGAACCCGGCCATCCGGCTGATGGGGGTCGAAGTACTGGGAGGAGGCCGAGCCGCGGGTCAGCGCGGTCGGGTTGTCGAGCGTGACCGCATTGCGGCTGTTAACTCCGGCGAGAATGGCCGGCGCCGAGCGCATGCCGTAGTTGGCGATCCCGTCCGGCGACTGGGCGGAACTGGTCAGGGTGTTGTTGTAGAACCACGCGCTGAGTGGGGCGTT
>VFZS01000731.1 GCA_016871095.1 Acidobacteriota bacterium | reverse complement strand
GGCTCGCCGCGTGCGCGCCGAACGGCATAATCCGCAGTCCATTGCCACGCTCCGCATCAAGATAGCACGTGCCCTGATTCGGCAGCTCCCCTGCTGCCCCTTCTGTTGCTCGTTCCGTGGGTAACACAGTAGTACCAGGCTGTTTGCTGGTGAACTTCCAGGCGTTGGCCAGCAGATTCACCATCGCAATCCGAAAGAGCGCGGCATCGGCGCTCACTGCCAAGCCCGGCATGATCAGGAATTCCACCTGCCGATCTGGCTGCCTGTTCGAAAGGTCGGCGGCGATTTCCTGCGCCAGAGCGGTCAGATCGACAGTACTGGGGCGGATCTCACCGCGCGTCACCCGGGACAAACTCAGCAAATCGTCAATCAGCCGGGCCAGGCGCACGGCGGCTGCGGACACCCGCTCGAGGAAGTCCTTGCCTTCTTCGTCCAGCCGCTCACCAGGGTCCTCCAGCAACGCCCTGCTGAATCCTTCAATGCTCCGCAACGGCGCCCGCAGGTCGTGCGAAACGGCCCAGCAGAAGGCCTCCAGCTCCTTGTTCACCGCCTCCAGGTCGCGCGCGCTGCCTCAGTTGCTGGAGCAATTCCCTGACTTGCGCCTCGCTGTGGCGGGCCTCGGTGATATCCTGGGTTACCGCAATGAAGGCAACGATCTGTCGATTGGAATCCCGTACCGGGACGGCGGAGTGCTGGATGGTCTTTCGCGAGCCATCGAACGTTTCAATGTCCAGGATCTCCCCGAGTGATGCCTGCCCCGTGGCGACCGCCCGAGCCAGCGGCCACTCCTGGCGCTGCATCCTCAAGTGAGTCTCTGCCGTCCAGGCGTGGAACTCCTCGTACTGCGCGACGCCGACGTATCTGGCTCCGCCCCAGATCTCCTGGCTGGCCGGGTTGGCCATGGTGATGTTTCCCGCAGGATCCGCTACCCAAACTCCCACGGGCAGCGTATCCAGAACGGCTCTCAACAAGCGTTCGCTGTCCCGTAGGGCGGACTCGGCCCGCCGGCGATCGGTGATGTCGTTGAGAACGATTACCCCGCCTCGCGAAATGCCATCCTCCCCAGCGAGTGGCCGGGCGGCGACAGTCAACCAACGGCCCTCAGGTGCATCTGGCGGACGTACGGCAACTTCCGTCCAGTCGACCGTTCGGCCGCGCAGAGCGCTGGCCAGCGGCAACCGGGAGACGGGATAGGGCGTCACGGCGTCCGGCATATAGAAACTATTCCGTTCCCAGAACTTGTCCAGCGGCCGGTCCGTACCACTGGCTCCCAGCAGTTGCAGGGCAGCCGGGTTTGCGAGCACGGTATCCCCATCTGGGCCGGCCACGACCACTCCATCACTCATGTTGTCGAGGATGGACCGTAGCATCCGGATCTCATGCTGCAACGTCCGGCGCGACTGCCGGACTCGTTGCGCCACTCCACCGAGAGAGCCAGCCAGCCGATTCATCGCGTCCCTCGTGCTTACTCCGGCGCTGTTTTCGGCGGCCTCGCCGGTTCCTTCCGCGGCAAGCGCCAACTGGCGGGCCGAATTGACTGCACTGCGTGTAGTGAAAAAGCCGATCAGAAACACTAGCAGAAAGGCCAGGGGAGTTCCGTAGGTGATTATGGGAATAACGGCTCGGGCAGTCGCTGCCGCTGAGTCCATCCACCGCCGCGACCGATCCGCCTGGCGGCGCTCGGTGTTCGTGATCACCTTCCGGAGCTCATCGTTCAACCGCTGTCGAGTACGCCGCAAAGGAACCTCAGCGGCAGCGTCGGCTGGCAACGTCTTCGGGAGCATAGCCGACTCACTGGCAGCCGCGGCCTCCAATTTGACCCGGCGTGCGACCGACTCCAGTTCCGGCGACTGGTCCCGTTCGCTGGCAAATACCCTTCGCAGTTCACTGATCTCCTGGTCGAGTCTCTGGATGGTTGCGTGATGGGAGTCGGCGCCCTCTGCCTGTTCTAGCTCCGCCGACAACTTCACCAAGCGCCCTAAGACGGCGCGGACCCGTTCGGTTTTTTCCGCAGAATCGACTACTATATTTGCAGCCCAATGCGTGACGGCGCCAATCGCCGACAGCATCAGGAGTACCACACCGAAAGCTGCACCAATCTTTGCGCCCAGAGACAGTGTCATCATGTGGCGTCGATTCGGTGGCGACCGCCGCTTTTCAGCGTCTCCACCTTGGTTTTCTGACCGATTCCCAGTATGCACCGAACACCCGGCGTGCCGAAGTCCGGCTTTCTGGAGGGAGAAGCTTCCAGGGGCCGAAGGCCGCGGTGGCCGATGCGCGGGCCCACGGTGAACGAGAAGGACAACAGCGCCACGGAAAACGCCATCACGATGTACCAACGCATGGGGTTCTCCTTGCCAGTCTGCATTATGTTCTCCCTGCTCCAGACTGGTTGCTTGCCAGCACCACTACTACGATGGGTGGCAGGGACGCCGCTTGCCTGGCGGCTCCCGCACAAATCGACAAGTACGCAAAGTGGGGCATAGGACTCTTCATTCCCTTGCCTGCCTGAGCCCCGCAGCGGCCTGGGCGGGTGGCGGATGGACGAGCGTCTTCGTGGATCAGCGGCCAGCCCTCCTCACCCCCCGCCACCGGTTCCCGCGGTCGTCACCGCCATCGCCTGCTTCTCCTCGGCGAAGCAGCTCTGGAACGCGCGCTCCAGCAGCTCGGTTGTCAATCTCGGCGGCAAGCGCTCGAA
>VFZS01000730.1 GCA_016871095.1 Acidobacteriota bacterium | reverse complement strand
TGCTCAAAGTCCTGGCGGAGGAGAAGCCGGACTACGTGGCCGTGGCCTGGGACGTGGGCAAGAGCTTCCGGCACGAGGAGTTCGCCGCGTACAAGGCCACCCGCCCCAAGATGGCCGAGGAGCTGGCAGGGCAGTTTGCCCGCGTGCGCCAGGTCGTGGACGCCTTGGGCATCCCCAGCTTCGGCCTGGAAGGCTACGAGGCCGACGACCTGGTGGGCACGCTGGCTAAACAGGCCGGCGCGCAGGGCGTGCAGACGATTATCGTCACGGGCGATACGGACGCCCTGCAACTGGTGGACGAGCGCACCCGGGTGCTCACCTCGCGCGGCCATTTCAGCGATACCGTAGTGTACGATGAGGCCGCCGTGCGAGAACGCTACGGCCTGGAGCCGGAGCAACTGGCCGATCTGCGGGGGCTCAAAGGCGACGTGACGGACAACATCCCCGGCATCCCCGGCGTGGGCGAGGTGACGGCCAAGAAGCTCCTGGCCCAGTTTGGCCGCGTGGAGAGCGTCTTCCAGCGCCTGGACGAGGTAGAGCCCAAGCTGCGCGACAAGATCGCCCCCTACGCCGCGCAGGCGGCCAACAGCAAGCGCCTGGCCACCATCGTCACCGACGCCCCCATCCAGCTCGATCTGGCGGCCTGTCGCCTCCACGCCTACGACCGCGACAAGGCCCTGGCCCTCTTTCGGGAGCTGGAGTTCCGCAGCCTGGTCAATCGCCTGCCCGCCCCTGGTGTCGGGCCCACGCCGGCTACGGACGAAAGACTAAGGACTAAGGACGAAAGACCAATCGCCCCCCAGCAGATGGCCCTGTTCGGCGAGGAGGCGCCGCCTGCCCCGGCTGCCCCGCCGGAGCCCCTCGTCCAGTGGGGCAAGAGCTTCGGGACGCCGTCAGCCATCGTGCCGACGCAGGTGGTGGACACGCCGGAGGCATTGGCGGCGCTGGCCCAACGGCTGAGGGCCGCTGGCCGCTTCGTCTTGGACACGGAGACCACCAGCCAGTCGGCCATGCAGGCCGGGCTGGTGGGGCTGTCCATCGCTGTGGACGGTAACGAGGCGTTCTACGTGCCGGTCGCCCACCATGAGGGTCGGCAGTTGCCGCAGGATACTGTCTTCGCCCACCTGCGCCCGCTCTTAGAGGACGAACACATCGCCAAGACAGCGCACAACGCCAACTACGACCTGCTCATGCTGGCCAACCACGGCCTGACCGTGCGCGGCCTGGATTGCGATACCATGATCGCCGCCTACCTGCTGGGCGAGAAGGCGGCCAGCCTGAAGGACCTGGCCTTCACCAAGCTGGGCGTGACCATGACGCCCATCACCGACCTCATCGGCAAGGGGACCAAGCAGATCACCATGGCCGCCGTGCCCATCGCCGATGCCGCGGCCTATGCCGGCGCCGACGCGGCCATGACCTATCGCCTGCGCCAGGCTTTCGAGCCCGAGCTGTGGCGGCAGAACCTTTGGTCGCTCTTCGCCGAGGTGGAGATGCCGCTGGTGCCCGTGCTGGTGCAGATGGAGCGGGACGGCGTGGCCCTGGACGTGCCGTTTCTGCAGACGCTGTCGCGAGAAATGTTCCAGCGTCTGGCGGCGCTGGAGGAGCAAATCTACGCCGCCGTCGGTCATCGCTTCAACATCAACTCCACCCAGCAACTGGCCGGAGTTTTATTCGAAGAACTAAAGCTGCCCAAGATCAAGCGCACGGCCACCGGCTACTCCACCGATTCCAGTGTGCTGGAAGAACTGCGGGGCTCGCACCCCATCATTGACGCCCTGCTGGAGCAGCGCCAGATTGCCAAGCTCAAAGGCACCTACGTGGACGCCCTGCCCCTGCTGGTCAACCCCCAGACGGGCCGCGTGCACACCTCGTACAACCAGGCCGTGACCACCACTGGCCGCCTATCCAGCAGCGATCCGAACCTCCAGAACATCCCCATTCGCAGCGATCTGGGCCGCCAGGTGCGCCGCGCCTTCATCGCCCAGGGGGACAACCTGCTGCTCTCCGCCGACTACTCGCAGGTGGAGCTACGCATCCTGGCGCACATTTCGCAGGATAAGAACCTGCTCGCTGCCTTTGCCGCTGGCGAGGACATCCACGCCGCCACCGCCTCGTTCCTGTTTGGCGTGCCCATCGAGCAGGTGACAGCGGCGCAGCGTCGCCTGGGCAAGACGATCAACTTCGGCGTGACCTACGGCATGGGCGATTACGGCCTGGCGCAGCGCACGGAGCTGGACCAGGCCGAGGCGGGCAAGTACATCAAGGACTACTTCGCCCGCTATCCGGACGTCAAGCGCTACCTGGAGGAGACCAAACGTCTGGCCCGCGAGCAGGGCTACGTGACCACCTTGATGGGCCGTCGCCGCTACCTGCCGGAGCTGAAAGCCGTCAATCGTGGTCTGGTGGCCGCCGGCGAGCGCATGGCCATCAACATGCCGGTTCAAGGCTGCGCCGCTGACATCATCAAGGTGGCCATGGTGCGCCTGGCTCAGGCCATGACGGGGCGTGGGCTGCGCAGCAAGATGATCCTGCAAGTCCACGACGAGCTGGTCTTTGAAGTGCCCCCCGCGGAGCTAGAAACGATGAAGCCGCTGGTGAAGGAGCTGATGGAGGGGCCGCTGAAGCTGGACGCCCCGCTCAAGGTGGATCTGAAGGTGGGTAGGAACTGGGAAGAGATGGTGTAAATCAACAAATCAG
>VFZS01000729.1 GCA_016871095.1 Acidobacteriota bacterium | reverse complement strand
AGGGTCTGCCGCCGCTGGAGGGCCGCTACGATTTCGTCGTGTGCGCGGACGTGCTCGAACACCTCAAGGCCCCGGATCGGCTGCTGGCGGGGCTGCCGCGGGTGATGGCGCCGGGAGCGCGGCTGGCCGCCTCGCTGCCCAACGCGGTCAACCTGTACGTGCGGTTGAACGTGCTCATCGGGCGCTTTCCCCAGCACGATCGCGGGCTGTTCGACCGGACCCACCTGCACTTCTACACCTGGTCCGGGTGGGTGGAACTGTTCCGCCAGGCGGGATTCCGCATCGAGAAAGTCGTGCCGACGGGGATTCCCTTTAGCCTGGCGCTGCGACGTTGGGAGGGGACACTCCCGCTGCGGGTGCTGGACGCGCTGGCCTACCTGGCGGCGCGCCTGTGGAAACGGCTGTTCGCCTACCAGTTCATCGTGGTGGCCCGCCACGTGGGGGCCGCGTGAGCGAAGGCAACCCCAAGGTGGTGGTGGTGATGCCGGCTTATAACGCCGCCAAGACCTTGCACATGACCTATGCCGAGCTGCCGCACGACATGGTGGACCTGGTCATCCTGGTGGACGACGGCAGCTCGGACGAGACCGTGAAGCTCGCGCGCGAGCTGGGGCTGGAGATTTTCTGCCACAACGCCAACTACGGCTACGGGGCCAACCAGAAGACCTGTTACCGCGAGGCGCTCAAGGCCGGGGCGGACATCGTGGTGATGGTGCACCCCGACTACCAGTACGATCCGAAGCTGCTGCCGGAAATGGTGCGCCCCATAAAGGAGGGCCGCGCCGACGTGGTGCTGGGCTCGCGGCTGCTGGGCGGCCACGCCCTCCAGCAGGGGATGCCCTGGTGGAAGTACATCTCCAACCGCTTTCTGACCGCCTGCGAGAACCTGGTCTTCGGCCTCCACCTGGCTGAATACCACACCGGCTACCGGGCCTACCGCCGTGAGGTGCTGGAGGCGGTGAACCTGGAGATGAACTCCGACCGCTTCATCTTCGACCAGGAGATCATCGTGCAGTTCGTGGAACTCGGCTACCGCATCGTGGAGATCCCGGTGCCCACCCGCTACTTCCCGCTGGCTTCCTCGGCCGGCTTCCTGGCCAGCGTGCGCTACGGGCTGTCCATCCTGTGGCTGCTGGCGCGTTATTGCCTGCACCGCGCCGGCCTGTTGCGCCAGCGCCAGTTCCAGAGCCTGCAACGGCGCTACAACAGCGTGCCGGGATAGGCGTGCGCATGGGACTGGTACGGCTCATCCGCCGGGGCCTGCGGCAACTGGACAAGGGGCTGGAGAAGCTCGACACACCCGTCATCCCGCACGTGTCGCGCCCTCCGGCCGACCGCATGGAGGAAGTCAAGGCCTTCTTGCGGAGCCTGGATTACGCCAACGAAGGCGCGCGGGCCTACCTCGAGACCCACCTGCACCGCGTCGCCCTCACCATGACCATGACGCCGCCGCCGGGACCGACCGGCCGGGTGCTGGAATTGGGAACCTTCATGCAGATGACGCCGGTGCTGGGCTGCGTGTTCGGCTACCGGGAAGTCCGCGGCGCCTACTACGGCCCTCCGGGCAGAGTCGATCACAAGCAGGTCACCGCGGGCGGCCAGGTCATCTTCCGCTGCGAGGTGGACCACTTCGACGCCGAGCGGGACCGCTTCCCCTATCCCGACGCCTCCTTCGACCTGGTGCTGTGCTGCGAGGTGATCGAGCACTTGCTGCACGACCCCATGTTCATGCTGCTGGAGATCCGCCGCGTGCTAGTGGATGGCGGCCGGCTCATCCTGACCACTCCCAATGTGGTGAGCTTCACCGCGGTGGCGCGCGTGTTGCACGCCCGCGAGAACCCGCAGCTCTTCTCCATGTACACGGACCCGCGCAAGCCGGCCGGGGAGACCGAGATCCCCCACGTGCGCGAGTACACCCCGGCGGAGCTGGAGGAGGTGCTGCGCGGCGCGGGCTTCGATATCGAGTACCTCTTCACCGAGAAAGTGGCCGGCTACGAAGCCGACCTGTACTACCGCGACATCCTCGAGATGAACGACTACCCCACCGCGCTGCGCGGCGAGCAACTGTACGCGCTGGGGCGCAAGGTGGAGGGCGCCCCCCTTACGCGCTTCCCGAAGTTCCTCTACGAGATCTGACGCCGGCGAGCAGCCACCCCGCCGAGATCAGCCACGTCAGCAGGCTGACCGCACCAGCTAGTTTCTGCTCGCGGGTCCCGCCATAGCGCAGCACGATGTGCGCGGCCTTCGATGGGCGGGCGTGGATCTGAATGAAGCCCAGCCCATCCTGGGCCAGCGCCACCGGAACGCCATCCTGCGTGGCTTCCCAGCCGGGGTCGTGGGTGACCTTGAGGGCGACGCCATACCCCGCCGGAACCGGCCCGCGAATCTCCAGGCTCCCGGTTCCCGTCCAGCGCGTCTCAAGCTGCGGCCGGCTGGGATCTTCTATTCCCGCGACATAGGCTGGCAGCTTGTCCGGCGCCCACCACTCGGGCACTTCAGCGGGACGAATCAGGTGAGCGTAGTCGCGGAACGGAACCCGGTAGATGTAGTCTCCCTGTTCGGCGTAGACCTTCTCGAGCACGCCCTCGAACATGCCGGGGTTCTTGTAGTCACGGTAGAACTCCCGCGAGCCCTGGCCGTGGATGACCACATACTCGACTCCCAGAGCCTTGAGCATCAGCAGGGAGTCCTCGACATGGCG
>VFZS01000728.1 GCA_016871095.1 Acidobacteriota bacterium | reverse complement strand
CGCCGACTTCTATCGGGAACTGGGGGACGTCTTCTCGGTGAAGCTCACCCCGTGGAACCGTTGGGGAGGGTTCAAAGCCCTCCGCGAACGCTGGCGGGCGCACCTGACCGCCTCCCGCATCAAGCCGGTGCTGTTGGTCGACGAAGCTCAGGAGATGAGTGTGGAAGTCCTGAGCGAACTGCGGCTGCTCTCCAGCGCCGACTTCGACGCCAAGTCGCTGTTGACCGTGGTGCTGGCCGGAGACGGCCGGCTCCTGGAACGGCTGCGGCACCCCGATCTGGTGCCGTTGGCCGGCCGGATCCGCACGCGGCTGACCACCGAAGCCGCTTCGCGCGAGGAACTCTCCGAACTGCTCAGCCACGCGCTGGCCAAGGCCGGCAACGCGACGCTGATGACGCCCGAACTGTGCCACACGCTGGTCGACCACGCCGCCGGCAACTACCGGCTGCTGATGACCCTGGGCGGCGAACTGTTGGCCTATGGCATGGCCCAAGAGGTCGCTCAACTCGACGAGAAGTCCTACCTGGAGGCGTTTCAGCCGGCACGGCCGCGGGCGGCCGCCAAGAAGAAAGCGAGGGCTTGACATGGCGGTTAACTCCCCTTCGCCGCTGCCGGTGGTCCGGATCGGAGAGATCCCCCGCGAAAGCCGCCCTCAGCCGTGGCTGGTGGAACAGTTGTGGGGCGCCTCGTCGGTCGGTGTGATCGGCGGGGCGCCCAAGTGCTCCAAGACCTGGCTGGGGCTGGATCTGGCGTTCAGCGTGGCCACCGGCACCGCCTGCCTGGGCCGCTACGCCGTCCCGCAGCCCGGCCCGGTCCTGGTCTACCTGGCCGAGGACGCCCTGCCGATCGTCCGCCAACGCGTCGAGGGCATGGCCCGGCATCGCGGCCTGGCCTTGGAACGGGTGGAACTCTACGTGATCACCGCCCCGACCCTCCGGCTGGACCGCGAACCGCACCGCCGGCAACTCCAGCAGACGGCCCAGCAGTTGCGGCCGCGACTGCTGCTGCTGGACCCCTTGGTGAGGCTGCACGGCCTCGACGAAAACAACGCCAGCGAAGTCGCCGGGTTGTTGGCCTACCTTCGCGAACTGCAGCGGCAACTCGACCTGTCGGTGATCCTGGTGCATCACACGCGTAAGAACACCGCGGGCGTGGCCGCCGGCCAGTCGCTGCGCGGCTCCGGGGACTTGCACGCCTTCGGCGACTCGAATCTCTACCTGCGACGCGTCCAGGACCGCTTGCTGCTGGTCAGCGAACACCGCGCCGCGCCGGCTTCGCCGCCCGTCTATCTGGATCTGGTGGCAACCGACGCCGACACAATCCATCTGGAGGTGGTGACCGGCGTCCACGACCAGCCACAACGCAGCCTCCCGGAGCAGGTGCTCGCGCTGCTGGCTGGCGGCGTCGTCCTCACGCGGACCAAGCTCCGCGACATGCTGGCCGTCAAGAATGAGCGTTTGGGCGAGGCCCTGGAGTCGTTGGAGCAGGCCGGCCGTCTCCACCGCACCCAGGGCGGCTGGCAACGCCTCGACTGAGCGAATCCGTCCGGATCGTTCCCGTTCCCGCTTAGAGAGAAACAGGGAACGGAACGGTCTGGACACACCAGCACCCACCGCTCAAATCGGCGACGTGCCAAGGCAACCCCTTCCTTCTTTCCAAGTAGCCGCTGGAGCGACCCGATGAACTTCGACCACCTCCCTGCCGACCGACTGCGGGCCGTGCCCTTGGAGACCGTCTTGACACTCCTCGCTGCCCGGCGAGATCCCCGCGACCGAGCGAAATGGCACACCGAACGAGGCCCGCTGTCGGTCGCGGGTGCGAAGTTCATGAACTGGAATCAGCACCAAGGTGGTGGCGGGGCGATCGACCTGGTGATGCACTTGGCCGGCGTAGACTACCGCGCGGCGCGGAACTGGCTGGCAACGTACGCCTCGGCCGGGCTTCCGGCTGCCAGTCCACCCGCCATAGAGCCTTCCGGCGGAAAACCTGCCTCGAGCCGGCTCCCGGGTGCCTTGCGACTGCCCCACTCCGATCCTCGCCGGCTGGCTCGCGTCCGTCAGTACCTCACGCGCCGTCGGGGGCTCTGCTCCTCGTTGCTGGAGGCGTTGTGGGAAGCGGGCAGACTGTACGCCGACGGCCACGCCAATGCGGTCTTTGTGTTGGTGGCCGGCAAGACCCAGCGGCCGGTCGGGGCGGAACTGCGAGGCACAGGACCCCGAGTCTGGCGCGGGATGGCGTCCGGGAGCAACAAGGATCGGGGATACTTCTGGATCGGCACGCGGGCCGCCCGGGAAATCGTGCTCTGCGAATCCGCCATCGATGCGATCAGTTGCTTCCAGATCCACCCGCACCGGATCTGCATCTCCACGTCCGGCGTGCGGGCCGACCCTCCCTGGCTGCGTGCTTTAATCGCCCGCGGCTACACCATCCTCTGTGGCTTCGACGCCGACCACCCCGGCGACGCAGCCGCTGCCCGAATGATCGCCCTCCACCCCACCGTTCGCCGCCTACGGCCCTCTGCTCACGACTGGAATGACGTGATCACCTCGTCCCGCTAGTGCCGCACGCCTCATCAGACACCGGCACACTCTACCTCGCTCCATATCTTCCCTCGCATCCGAAGCCCCCATCCCTTATCGCGACCGACTCCACATCAATGACCTCGTCCGCTCTCATCACCACCGCCCGGTCGCCCGTGTGTCGATTCTT
>VFZS01000727.1 GCA_016871095.1 Acidobacteriota bacterium | reverse complement strand
CTCTGGTCTCTCGACGAGTTCTGCGGCCTGAGTCTCTATCGCCTTGCCCATATCCTCCCACCAGGTCAGGCCAGGGACCAATCCGGCGATCAAGGCCAGGCCGCGTTCGCCCGAGGCCAGGTCGGCCAGGCGCACGCCTTGCGGCGTTACGGCGATCTGGTGCTCGATACCGGCCTCCAGGGCGAAGAGGTGGAGCATCATCGCTCCTGCTGCCGCGCCCGCCATGCGGGTCTCCCGCCGTCCCTCCGGCAGGTTCATGGAGGTGGAATGGTCGACCACGACCCGGAAGGTCATGGTCAGAGGCCTCCTGCGGTGGTCACTCTCCACCAGGAAGGGCTCGTCCGGGTGGCGCAGCACCTGCCTGATGGACAGGCGGCTGCCGCGGCTGTGCATTTCAGGCCGCGCCGGCGCCTGGGCCAGAGACAACTCCTCGAGTAGCTCTTGCACCTGCGGTTGCACCATCTCGACCAGGGCCATATAAGGTTGGGGCTCGATGGCGAACCTGCCGGCGCCGGCCGGCTCACCGCTCGGCAGGGCGTCCAGGCCCTGGTCCAGGGGCTCTGTCTGGGGGCCGGTGGCCGCCTCCGTGACGGGCCACGGCCTCTCGGCGGGATCATCGCCGTCGCGTTGTCCTATCAGCCCTCCCAGGCGATCCTGCAGGTCCCGGACCCAGTCGGGGACGGCCTCCTCGGACAGCCCCAGAATCTCCACGATTCGCCGGGCGAGGCCCTCCACGGTGGCCGTGTCCGGCGCCGACCAGGCATCCCTGGCCAGGGGGAAGACCTCCTGCCAACGGCCCTGGTTGCGGGGCGATAGCTCTCCCTTCAGGGGCTCCCCTAAACTCTCCGCCCAGCGGGCCTGGAGGATGGCAGCCAGCACCTGACCTGGCGAGTCCGATGCCCGGTCGAGCGGCCGAGCGGCAGCGTACATGACCTGGGACAGGAACGTCACCAGGGGCCGCAACCCGGCAAAGCTATCGCTCATCAGTCGCTCGACGCGTTGGTCCTCCAGGCAGTTGGTCACCAGGCCGACGATACCGGACCTGTCGCCAGGGCTGGTGAAGCGGCGGTGACCGGCTTCGTGCACCAGCAGCCCCCTGGTCAGGGCATACTGCTCCTTCGGCGGACGGCCAGGGAACAACGTCGGGTTTACGGCGATGCGTCGCCGGGCGTAGTCGCAGTAGCCGGTCGGGCAACTGGCCGCATCTGGCTCGATGGCCACTGTGTAGGGAGAGACCCCCTGGATAGCCCGGCCAAAGGTGACCAGCGTCGCACAGACGTTGCGCCAGTGATACCACTCCATGGCTCACCTCCGCGGTGTGTGTGACTCGATGAGGACCAGCAGCTCAGCCACCACCTCGTCGCGCACGTAACCGTCGGCGTCAGTGCCAGCGACCGAGGGGATCCAGGTCACTTTGGCCGCGGTTTTGAGCGTGCTCTTCAGGTCTTTGCCGTCATGGGCTGCTTTCTCCTGATACTTGCGCGCCCAGGCAATCAGCCCACGCGGGGTCAACTCAGCCGCCAGTTCCTTGTTGCGTCGCTTCTGCCGGGTCTCGTTGGCCACCTTGACCATGATGCGGGCGATGTCGCGCTCCAGAGCGGTCAGATCCACCAGCAGCTCGGTCTCCTGGTCGGGTGGCAGGTAACGGAACTCCAGCGTCACATCGAAACGGTTGACCAGGGCCGCATCCAGGGTATTGACCGCATAGCCGCGGCCCAGGTTCATGGCCAGGACGATCTGGAAGCCTTCTGCCGCCGGCACCTCTTCGCTGCCGTGTTCGGTGAGAACCACGGAGCGGCGAGACAGGATGCCCAGCAGGACGTTGAGCGTCCGCGTGGGCATGCGGTTGGCTTCGTCACAGAACAGCAGCCCTCCGGCCTTCATGGCCTGGACAACGACGCCATCGCGCCACTCGTAAGTCTGCGGACCGACCGGCACGTAGCCACCAAGCAGGTCGAACTCCTTGAGCGACTCGTGGCCTTCAATGACGAAGAAGGGTTTCTTCTCTTTGAGCCGCTCCCTGGCTTCGCCTACGGCCAGAGACTTACCGGTGGCCGTGGGGCCGATCAGCATGGCGTTCATGCCCAGGTTCAGGGTCTCTACCAGTTCCTTGAGCTGCCAGCCGCGGAAAACCGTGCCTGGTTCAGCGCTCGCCGGAGGCTCTACCGCGGTAACAGGTGGTACCAGGCCACGCGCTACACGTAGCACACCGGAGTCGATCAGGGCGCGTGGATCGATCTCCCTGTCCGGGCTGGCCACATGCGGTGCTACGATCTCCAGAATGCGCAGCGCAGCCAGCCGGTCGAACTCCTCTTCCGGTGGGTGCGGCCCATAGCGTAGGGCAAAGTATAGCTCGTCGCTCAGATGCCCCAGCAGACGCAAGAAACCGGCGTCCTCAGGCACAAAGCCGGCGCCTCTCGCCTGCCGGTACTCCAGAGTCTCGTCCAGGGCATCCAGAAGATCGCTGTACTGCAGCGGATGGGCCAAAGCCTCCGCCAGGGCCAGCAGGCCCAGGTGATAGGTTACCTCGCCGCGGGGCAGATAGGCACAGTCGTCCAGCAGTTCCGTCTGATGGACGAGATGGCCGGTCTGCGACCGGGAGCGCACCTGAACACGGCCGGGCGGCTTGGCGACGATGATGCCTAGCACGTCGCCTTTCAGGGCCACCCAGCAGGCCTTGCAGAGGATGGCCGAGAGATAGGCCTTCCCGC
>VFZS01000726.1 GCA_016871095.1 Acidobacteriota bacterium | reverse complement strand
CCACCGACTGCAACCAGCGCGACGAGCGCTTGGGCTGGATGGCCGACGCCCACCTGTACGCCGAGTCGGCCATGCTCAACTACGACGCAGCGGCCTTCTTCGCGAACTTCCTGCGCGACATCCGCGACACCCAGGGCGCCGACGGGTCCCTCACCGACACCGTCCCGCACCGCCGGGGCCGGCGTCCCGCCGACCCCGCCTGGGGCGCCGCCTACCCTCTGATCGCCTGGTACCTCTACCTGCACCACGGCGACCGCCGCATTCTCCAGGAACACTACCCTGGCATCAAGGCCTGGACCGACTTCCAACGCGCCAACAGCGAGGATGGCATCCTGAGCTACACCCACTATGGCGACTGGGTGCCGGTCGAGAAGACTCCCAACGCCCTGGTCTCAACTTTCTACTACTACTACAGCGCCTACCTCACCTCCCGCATGGCCGAAATCCTCGCTATGACCGCGGACGCCGAGGCCTACCGCAAGCTGGCCGCCGGAATCCAGGAGGCCTTCAATCGCAGGTTCTGGAACGCCGACAACGGCTACTACGGCAACGGCAGCCAGACCTCGCAGATCCTGCCCCTGTACCTGGATCTGGCCGCCAAGGAGCGCCGCGGTCCGGCCATGGGCCACCTGCGTAGTTCAGTCCTCTACTACAACAACACGCACCTGATGACCGGCATCCTCGGCGCCAAGTACGCCATGGAGCTGCTGTGCCGCGCCGGCAACCTGGACCTGGCCTGCGACGATTCTGTGGGGCGGGCGCCCCCGCCCGCGCACCGGCCCCCAGGCCGGTGCCTGGCCCACCTGGGGGTCGGCCTGCGGCTCAGGGCAGCCACCCCACCGGTTTGGTTGCGGCTGTGCCGCGCTGTGGGAGCTGTGGCAGGAAAAGACCGGGCCGTCCATGAACTCCCACAATCACCCCATGTTCGGGAGCATCGGCGCCTGGTTCTACAGCGCCCTGGCGGGCATCAACTACGACCCGGAGAAACCCGGCTACGAGCGCATACGCATTCAGCCGGGGGCAGTGCGCGACTTGCACTGGGCCTCCGGCACGCTCCAGACCCTGCGCGGCACGGTGCTCTCCTCCTGGAGCCGCACCGAGCCGTCATTCCGCCTGCAGGCCGTCATCCCGGTGGGCAGCGCGGCGGAGATCCACCTGCCCAAGCTGAACCTCGCCGACGTGGTGGTGAAAGACGGCCAGCGCGTCGTCTGGAAGGAGAACGCCTACCAGCCGGGCAGCCCCGGCCTCAGCGGCGGGCGCCAGACCCCCGGCGCCCTCATCCTCCAGGCCGGCTCGGGCCACTACGTCTTCGACCTGACCGGGGCCTGGCACAGGCAGTCCTCCACTGGGGCGGGCCTCCAGGCCGGGGCGCCCTCTGGGCCCCGGTTTTCAAACCGGCCTAAGTCGGCAGAAACGCCAGCTCGTAGTCGGCCTCAGCCCCATGGAGTATAATTATCTTGTGCGGATCAAGACTTCTATCACACTGACCGAGGATGTCCTCCGGAGCATCGACCGGGTTGACGCCAACCGCTCGGCCTTCATCGAGCGAGCCTGCCGCGCCTGGCTGGCCCGGTTGGAGAAGGCCAAGCGGGAGGCCGCCGACGCCCGGATCATCAGCCGCCACGCGGCCCGCTTGAACCGGGAAGCGATGGACGTGCTGGAGTATCAGGGGCTCCCGTGAGACGCGGCGGGCTTTACCTGGTTTCGAAACCTGGCTCGCAGGAACCCAAGCGCCAGCGCGTGTTCGTGGTCGTCAGCCGCCAGGTGTTGATCGACAGCAGGTTCTCTTCGGTCATCTGCGCGCCCGTGTACTCGCAGCACGACGGACTGAGCACCCAAGTCGGCGTCGGACCGGCGGAAGGCTTGAAGCGGGACTCCAGCATCCACTGCGACGAGCTGGTGAGTCTGCCGAAGTCAATGCTGACGCGCTACGTCGGGCAATTGACTGAAGCCAAGATTGCCGAGCTCAACCGGGCCCTGCTCACTGCCCTGGAACTCGAGGAGCTCGTCTGAAACTGATGAGGCTCCTTCCCTCATCCGGGCCAGTAGCCTGGGGCGGCTCTCAAGAGCCGCGGCCGGCCTCCAGGCCGGCCGGCAGGGCTTGGAAGCCTGCCGCGGACCAGGAGGGCTGTCCCGTTGACTTCTATTGCTGAAGCACCGGCAGGGGGCTGGGCGGGCGCGAGACGCGGCCCCGCACGGCCTCATTGAAGATGAAATCGTTGGCGTCGCTGATCTGAAGGCCGCCTATACCGGACCACACGTCCACCCTTCCGTAGACTTTCGCTGCCACCACCACCTAGGACCAGGCTGGGGCCAGGTGGTCCTGGAAAACGGCGCACCAGCAGTTCCGGGAGCCCTATTCCGGATCTGGCGTTCGCCGAAGGACCTCGCCCGCGCCTGGGGCAACCTCAGCTACCTTTCAGAGCGTCCACGACGCGGCCGATCGCCGAGCGGCTCAAGGCCACTCCTTCCAGAGTCAAGGGCACCTGGTCATGATCGACTTAGACCTGATAAGGAGCCTGCGAACCCCAGCGTTTCCTGAGGCCGCGCTCCCCAGCCAAAGCGTGGTCGATTCTGCTCTAGGACCCGTTATGTTGTGCACAACATAATGGGTCATTTCTGGTGAGCGCCGAGGGGGTGGGCTGACCCCGCAAGACCGCATCGAACATGTTCCACTCGTAAAACCAGTAGTTCACGGCCATGCCAGGCCGCCCGG
>VFZS01000725.1 GCA_016871095.1 Acidobacteriota bacterium | reverse complement strand
TTGAAACTCCCTCTGCTGGATTGAGGCATGAGAAGGACGGCGACGCGATCAGCGCAGTTTGGAGTCTGCACGGACAACAGAGGCTACCCTGCCTCTCTCGAGGTCGGTAAACTCTACCCGGTCATACCCGACGCGGAGGCGGCGAAACACGGCTACATTCGCGTGATTGACGAGAGCGGTGAGGACTACGGGTACTCCGCGGAGCGTTTCTTCCTGTTGGCCGTGCCTGAGGCCCTGGCGAAGGCCCTGAGCCCCCGCTGCGACAGGCGGGGCCGGCGGACTGACAGGGGCATGCACCGGCCTGACAGCACACGGCAACCGGTTATGCGCTGAGTCGTCAGGCAGCCGGAGACGGCACGCCCGTGCCCAGCGTCCTGGCCAGCCTCCAGTTCTTCCGCGAGAACGTCAAGGCCTTCGAGACCGAGCCGGCGCGCGTGAGCAAGGTCTCGGGTACACGGACGCCTATCGAGCTGAGCGTGCCGCTCGCCTCGCTCCAGCCCGGCCGTTACACCGTGCAGTTGAGCGTGGTGGACGAAATCGGCAAGAAGTTCGCCTTCGTGCGCGCCCCCATCGTCATCCTGGAGCCGCGGGCGGCGGAGGGCCGGCTCCCCTGAGTCGGGGTGCCCTTGGGCCCGGACGCCTGGAAGGAGTGCGCAGGTGTCAGAAGAGCCGACCAGTGGGTCGGTGCGCAGGCAGGGGGCCCATAAGTGCTAACCCAAGGCCTCTGACGCCCTGTGGCGCAGGCCCTTGGCCTGTGCCGGCAGGCGAAACCGCCTGCCCCACGGTGTCTGTGGAGGCAGCCAGGGCAGCGAGGTTAGCGCTTATAGGGCAGGGGACCTGCCCCACGGCCGGGCGCTATAATACGGAGATGGAACTTCCCCGCATCCTGCTGGTTAGACAGCACTTTTCCGATCGCAGCATCAAGGACATCCCCGCCCGGGTGAGGCAGACCCTGTCGGAGGCGGGTTTCGGCGCACGGCTCAAGCCGGGCGCGCGGATAGCCGTCGGCGTGGGCAGCCGCGGCATCACCAACCTGTTCACCATCGTCAAGGCAGTGGTGGATTTCTGGAAAGACCAGGGCATGCAGCCCTTCATCTTCCCGGCCATGGGCGGCCACGGCGCGGCCACGGCGGAAGGGCAGGCCGACGTTCTGGCGCACTACGGCATCCATGAGGCCGCCCTGGGCTGCCCGGTGATCAGCACCCTGGAAGCCGTGCCTCTGGGCGCCACGCCGGAAGGCATCGAGACCTACCTGGACCGGGCGGCCTTCGATTCCGACGGGGTCCTGCTGGTGAGCCGAGTCAAGTGGCACACCAACTTCATCGGGAAGCTGGAGAGCGGCCTGTTCAAGATGATGGCCATCGGCCTGGGCAAGTTCGCCGGCGCGCAGAAGTACCACACTTATGCCTACCGCATGGGCCTGGAGAACGTCATCCGCCGGGTGGGCCGGCAGGTGCTCGAATCCGGCAAGATCCTCGGGGGCCTTGCCATCCTCGAGGACGCCAACCACAACACGGGCTGGCTGGAGGCGGTGCCGGTCGAGAAGATGGAGCAGCGCGAGGAAGAGCTGCTGGAGATGGTGAAGTCCTGGGCCGGGCGCATCCCCGTGCCGGAGCTGGACGTCCTCATCCTGGACGAGCTGGGCAAGGAAATCAGCGGCGCGGGCATGGACACCAAAGTGATCAACCGCACCGTGGAAGCCGAGCGCAATCCCTTTCCCGGCGCCCCGCGCATCGAGCGCATCTTCGTGCGCGACCTGAGCGCGCTCAGTTACGGCAACGCCGTCGGGGTGGGCCTGGCGGACGTGGTCAACGCGAGGCTGGTCTCGAAGATCGACCGGGCGGCGACCTACATCAACGCCTTGACCGCCTCGAACCCCGAAGCCAGCCGGATACCGTTCAACTACGCCACCGATCGCGAGTGCCTGGAAGCCATGGCCCCCACGGTGGGCCGGCTGGATACCGGTGAGGTCACCATCGCCTGGATCCGCAACACGCTGGAACTGGCCGTGCTCGGCCTGAGCGAGAACCTGCGCCCTTTGATCGAGAAGGACTCATCGCTGGAGATCCTGGGACCCGCACAGGAACTGCCGTTCGATGCGGAAGGCAACCTGGTCAGCCCGCTGCCGCGCGGCGGCGGGCACTGATCCCGTGCCTGCCTGATGCGGCGCCTTCCCGAGCGCTTAGGGAGTCAGCCAACACGGGCATACGCAGAGCCGGGCGCGAACTTCACGAGGCGGTCACGGGACAAGAAAAAAAGCGGCCCGGTGGCTGGCCCTGCCCGCCCGCCAGGCGGCGGCAGCGCCTTTCACCGGGCCGTCAGGATGAAACCGCAGTCGTCTACCCGCCCGCGGCGGTGAGGACCGACTGGATCTTGCTGAAGATGGTGCTGACGCTGGTGGAGACACCAGGCATCAACGCACCCGCGGCCACAGCCACGAATCCCGCCATCAGTGCGTACTCGATGAGGTCCTGACCGCGGGTATCTTTCCAGATCTTCAACTTCCAAATGAGTTGCATTAAGGCAACACCTCCTGTGGGCGCTTATCGGCGCGGAAGGACATTATAAGGGGGTAAAACACCGCAATGCGGGGCAAAAAGTCACCTACTTTCCAGGCGTAGGACCGCACTTCGCGGAAAGCAGGAACGATAGGGCCACGTGGGACAGGCCTTCAGCCCGTCACATCCCCCTTGCGCCCCCGCTGCCGCGTGAGCTAGAC
>VFZS01000724.1 GCA_016871095.1 Acidobacteriota bacterium | reverse complement strand
CGGAACATCAGCGCCACGTTGCCGATCATCAGCAGGATGCGCAGCTCGGTCGGCGAGAATTTCCAGAACGACAGGTGAAACGTCCCCAGCGTGTAAGTCGCCAGATACACCTCGATGGTCAGCAGGAAGTACACGATCAGCAGGCCCATTGCGATGCGCTCGCTCATGTACCCGCTTAATCCCAGTCCCGCAAGGAGGAAGAAGGTCCCCAGCGCGTCCACCACGTGATCTACGTAGAAACCGTAGCGCGGCCGCTGCCGGTTGCGGTAGCGCGCCAGCGTCCCGTCCAGGCTGTCGCCGAGCCAGTTTAGCGCCAGGCACACGATGACCAGCCACAGGCCCGTCCGGCTCCGGCTGGCGTACCAGTAGCTCAGCCCCGCGCCGAGCATCGACGCCAGCCCCAGGGCAGTCAGGTGATCCGGATTGATCCACGCCGGCGTGTGCCGCGCCAGCCATAACAGGGCCTTCTTCTCGACGGGCGCCAGCAGGCTCACCTGCGCCCGGTGCGCTTCCTGGAATTCAGCCTTCGGCATAGGCGGGTCTCTACATAGTAGCCTGGAAGTGACCGGGCATGCGGCTAACAACCACGGTTTTCCTCTGCTCCGCCGGGCTGGCCGTTCCTACGGCAGCCCCGACCACACTCCAGGAGAAGACCATTCAGGCCTTCGAGCGTTACATGCTAGGCGCGCAGGCGCGGGTGGACGAGCGCGTACAAGGCCGCAAGAGCTTTCTTTGGGCCGATGAGTCGCCCCAGCGGCGCGAGCACCTCCGCAGCGGCGAGGTCGCCGTCGAGCCTTTGGCGGGCAAGGGCGACATGGACGTTCCCGGAGGGTTGATTCACGACTGGATCGGGGCGGTCTTCATCCCCGGCGCCAGCCTCGACCAGGCCCTGGCCCTGGTCCAGGACTACGACCGGCACCGCCACATCTACCAGCCCGAGGTGATCGGCTCAAAGACTCTCGTCCGCGACGGCAACCGCTTCAGGATCCACCTGCGGCTGCTCAAGAAGAAGGTCATCACCGTGGTTCTCAGCACCGAGCACGAGGTCGAATACTTCCCGCTGGAGGGCCGCCGCTGCCACAGCCGGTCGTATACTACACGCATCGCCGAGGTGGACAATCCGGGCGAGCCGGGCGAGCGGGAGCTGGCGCCCGGCGCCGGGCACGGCTTCCTGTGGCGCCTCAACACCTACTGGCGCTTCGCCGAGCGCGAGGGCGGCGTGTGGGTCGAGTGCCAGGCCGTCTCCCTCACCCGCAACGTGCCCACCGGCCTGGGCTGGCTCATCGAGCCTGTCATCCGCGGCCTCCCCCGCGAGTCCCTGGCCAACACGCTGCGGGCGACGCGGGCGGCGCTGAAGTGAGCGCCAGGCCCTGTCCGCTCCCGGTCACTTGCAAGGAGGGATCCCAAGCTGCCGGCAGATGCGACGGCACAGGTAGTCGTCAATCTCGGTGTGGCGCGGCACGGTGCTCTGTTTGCGCCGGTCGGCAAGGTTCATCCAGCGCGAGTGCTTGCCGCCCTCTTTCAAGAGCACGCAGCCGTATTGCTCCAGGTGCCGAATGAACTCCCGTCTCTTCACAGGATGAGTGTCTCGGTAAGCAGGCGAGTGGAGCGCTCAGCCGGTGCCCCGGGCTCCAGGGGCTCCAGCATCAAAGCGATCGCATCCTTGAGGTTCTCGCGGGCCTCTGCGAGCGTGCGGCCCTGCGTGAGAGCGCCCGGCACATCATCCGTCCAGGCCACCCACCACCGGCCACGCTTCAAGAAGTGCGCTACGCAGCGCCGCTTCCTGCGGCGGACCTTCCCGCCATTCTCGCCAGCGACCGCCATGTCACGGACTCCCACGACCATTCTAAACCCATTCCCAGGGATTCAGCAGCCCTCTACACGTTGAAGTACACGCAGTCGGGGTGATGGAAGACCAGGGCGCTGACGCTGGGTCGTACAATGAGAGCAGCGCGATGCGGATCAGCGAGATCATCGAAGCCATCCGTGCGGGCCAGGTGCGCATCACCGAACACGCCTACGACGAGGCCGACGCAGACCGGCTGACCTTCGATGAGATTTACTCTTCGGTCTTCCGGGGCGAAGTGATCGAGGACTACCCCACCGACCGTCCGTACCCGAGCTGCCTGGTCTGTGGCGAGACGTTCCGCGGCGATCCGGTGCACAGCGTATGGGCGTACAACGCCCAGAACGGCTGGGCGGTGCTGGTCACCGTGTACCGCCCGGACCCCAGGCTGTGGATCGACAGCCGGCATAGGAGACAATGAGATGATGCCATTTGCCAAGTGCCCTGCGTGCGGCGGAGAACTGGTCGCGAAAGAGGTTGAGAAGCTCATCCGGGGGGCCAATCACGTCGCCATTCTGAAAGCGCCTGCCGAAGTCTGCCTACATTGTGGGGAACGGTTGTACTCGCAGGATGTGATCGTTCGTTTCGAGCAGGTCAAAGCCAAACTGGAGCGCCAGGAAACCTCCGATTTTGAGCCGCTCGGGATTTCCTTTCAGGTGCGCTGACCGCACCCCTCTGTCCGGGCGAGGCGTGCCCGCCCTCTACACGTTGAAGTACACGCAGTCGGGGTGGTGGAAGACCAGGGCGCTGACGCTGGCCTCGGGGTCCATCATCATGCTCTCGGTTAGCCGCACGCCGATCTCCTCGGCATCGAGCAGCCGGAACAGCCCCTGCTGGTCGTCCAGGTTGGGACACGCGCCGTAGCCGAAGCTGTAACGCTTGCCG
>VFZS01000723.1 GCA_016871095.1 Acidobacteriota bacterium | reverse complement strand
CTCATGCCTTTTGGGCGGAAGGCCGGCCCGACTGGCCCGGTGATTGACTTCGACCGGGTGTACTCCGAACTGATCAGGCCCGCGGTGACGGAGGCCGGGCTGGAGCCTCTGCGGGCGGACGAAGAGACCGTGGGCGGCATTATTCACAAGCCCATGTTCGAGCGCCTGATCCTGTGCCCGTATGCCGTGGCCGACCTGACGCTGGCCAACGCGAACGTTTTCTACGAGTTGGGCATCCGTCACGCGTTCCGGCCGTGGAGCACGGTCCCCATGATCGCCGCCGACAACCGCCTGCCCTTCGACGTGCAGATGCTGCGCACGGTCCACTACACGCTCGGGGCGGACGGGGCGCCCGACCCGGCGCAGGTTGCCGCCACGCGCAAGGCGGTGGCCGGCATGCTGCTCGAGGCGCGCCAGGGCCGCAAGGACAGCCCCGTTTTCCAGCTTCTGGACGATCTTCAGGCGCCCGCCGTGGCGCACGAGAAGACGGACGCCTTCCGGGAGCAGGTGGAATACTCCAACCAGGTCAAGAGCAAGCTGGCGGCCGCCCGGCGGCAGGGCAAGGACGCGGTGGCGGACATCGAGAAGGAACTGGGCAGACTGGCGGACGTGGAATCCGGAGTGGTGATCGACCTGTTCCTCTCCTACCGGGCGACGTCGGACTGGGAGAGCATGGTGGCGCTGGTGGAGAGGATGGCGCCACCGCTGGCCGACACGGTGCTGGTCCAGGAGCAACTGGGGCTGGCGCTGAACCGGCTGAAGCGGCGGGAAGAGGCCGAAACGGCGCTCACCAGGCTGCTGGAAAGGCGGGGGCCGAGCAGCGAAACGCTGGGCATCCTCGGGCGGGTGTACAAGGACCGCTGGGAGGAGGCCCGCAATGCCGGCGATGACCTCCTGGCGCAGGGCTATCTCGAGAAGGCGGTCGAGGTGTACCTGAGCGGCTTCGAGACCGACTGGCGGGACGCCTACCCCGGGGTCAACGCGGTCACGCTCATGGAGCTGAAAGAGCCGCCGGACGAGCGCCGACTGGCGATCCTTCCCGTGGTGAGCTATGCCGCCGAGCGCAAGATCGCCAGGGGCAGGCCGGACTACTGGGACCACGCTACGCTGGTGGAACTGGCCGTGCTCGGGAGCGATCAGGCGCAGGCCGGGCAGGCGCTGGCCAAGGCGCTGGCGTGCGTACGGGAGGCGTGGGAGCCGCGGACCACCGCGCGCAATCTGCGCCTGATCCGCGAGGCGCGCGAGAACCGCGGGCTGGATGCCGGCTGGATGGTGACGCTGGAGGCGGCCCTGGAGCGCGCGGCCAGGGCCAAGCCTCAATGACGCCGCGCTACTCGTAGACGAAGGCCTTGAACAGGATGTACTCCTGCATCCCCGGGTTGCGGACCATTACGTCAAAGGTGCCCGCCGTGTAGCGCCGGGTCAGGCCCACGATCTTCTCCGGCGTCACCGACTTAATGGTGATCCACTCGCCGCCGATCTTGGCGGAGAGGCCGGGAACGAAGTTGGCGCCTTCGATGACGATGTCGGTCTCGCCCCAGCGGGGTCCGCGGTCCGGGGTGATGCGGTCGATGCGCGGCGGGGTGAGCACCGCCGTCAGCTCCTTGGTCTGGGGATGGCCGAACCGGCTGAAGTTGTAGGGCTGGATCTGGAAGAAGAACTGGCCCGGTTGCAGGTACTCCGGCTGGAAGGAGGTGGAGTTGCCCACGTCCCACTCGATGTAGAGGTTGTCGGGCGAGGGGCCGGCGAAGATCTTGTAGCCGAGCACCGAGGGTGAGGGACTGCGCGACCAGCTCAGCCGCAGCGAGCCGGCTGCCACGGAGGCCGAGGGTACGGGCGCCGGAAGGGCGCCGCCGCCGGGTTCCACCGGATCGCCGTGGGCGGCCAGCTCGGCGATGCCCGGTGCGCCGCCGCTGGGGAAGCCCAGCATCTGAAGGTGCGCCCAGGTGATGGGCGCCGGATCGGGCACCTTCACGGTGAACGGCTGGTCCGCCTTGCCGGCCTCCGGACGCGCCTGGAACCGCCGGCCGTTGCTGAGGAAGATCTCCATGTCCCCGATAGGAGTCTGGATGCCGGGCCTGGGATAGACCACGAGCTCCCGGATGGTGATGGGCTGGTCCCACACCAGCCGGACCCAGGGCCAGAGATCGGTGGCGGCCGGAACCCACTGGTAGCGGCCGTTCTCCTGGCCGATGTAGCCGTCCAGCACGCGCCCGGGCCCCATGTTGGAGGCATCCCTGGTCGAGGAGCCTTGCGCCACCGCCAGCCGGCCCCAGTTCACCTGCGCCGAAGGGATCAGCTCGGGCCGGATCATGTGCCCTCGATGGCATCCCGTGCAGGTAAGGACCTCGCCGGGGCGCAACTGCTCGTGCCCGAACATGGGCGTGCGGATTTCGCCAGCGTAGCTACCGGGGTAGCGGGCCGCCACGCCGGTAGGCCCGCGCAGGAAGTAGAACACCGGGCGGTCGGCCGGGATCTCCGCCCGGAAGGAGCCGTCCGGGTTCACCGGGAAGGACTTGAAGAACCGCGGCATCTGCTTGCGGATGAAGGGGAATTCGTTCGAGGTGGTGAAGGTCTGCGCATCGTCATAGACGTCGATGGCCACCACCGAGCCTGGCAGCGGCGACAGCGCGTGAGTGAACCGCCGGTCGATATCCGCGTAGACGCTGCGGCTCTCGAAGACGGCAAAGCGCTGGATGGGCGGGCTGGGAAGCGGCTCCGGCGCCGTAGCCACGGCGT
>VFZS01000722.1 GCA_016871095.1 Acidobacteriota bacterium | reverse complement strand
GTAACGTCGTTTATCACCCGATACTCGGCGCCCACATGTGCCGTCCAGGCAGCGGTGTCCGGCTCCTGCGCAGCCGCACTCCATCCGCCCAGGAGCACCGCAAGAATCAGCGTGAGAACTCTCATGGCATGCCTCCGTATCTCCATATCATGATAGATGGCAGTTCCGATCAGGTGTAGGCAGTTGGGTGACAGGTGGCCGCAGGGGAACAGGCCTGGAGGCCTATTCTACTGTGGCGCCGGGTGGTTGCAGGGCAACAGGCCTGGAGGCCTATTCTACTGTGGCGCCGGGTGGTTGCAAGGGGACAGGCCTGGAGGCCTATTCTACTGTGGCGCCGGGTGGTTGCAAGGGAACAGGTCTGGAGACCTATTCTACTGGCACTACAGATCCAGGCGGCGGAGGCGGAGCGCGTTCGAGATCACCGAAAGACAACTGAAGGTCATCGCGGCGGCGGCCAGCACCGGGCTGAGCAGCAGGCCGAAGGCCGGATAGAGAACGCCCGCCGCCACCGGCACCCCCAGCAGATTGTAGAAAAAGGCGAAGAACAGGTTCTGGCGGATGTTGCGCAAGGTGGCGCGGCTGAGCTTGCGCGCACGGACTATGCCCCGCAGCTCGCCTTTCAGCAAGGTAATGCCGGCGCTTTCGATAGCCACGTCAGCGCCGGTGCCCATGGCGATGCCCACCTGAGCCTGGGCCAGGGCCGGGGCGTCGTTGACGCCGTCGCCCGCCATGGCCACCACCCGGCCGTGCGCCTGGAGTTGCCGTATGACTTCAACCTTCTGCTCGGGCAGGACCTCGGCGTGGACCTCGTCGATGCCAAGCTCGCCAGCCGCGGCTTCGGCGGTGGCACGGCTATCGCCGCTGAGCATGACGATGCGGAGTCCCTGGCCGTGCAGCCAGCCGATGGCCTCGCGGGCGGATTCCTTCACCGGGTCGGCCACGCCGAGCAGCCCGCCCACCTCGCCGTCCACCACCAGGAACACGACCGTCTGACCGCGCTGGCGGAGCGCCTCGGCCCGCTCCGCGAAGGCGCCGGCATCCGCGACGATCGTCTCCAACAACCGCTGGTTGCCCAGCGCCACGGCGCGGCCCTCGACCTCCCCGGTGACGCCCTGTCCGGGCAGATACCGGAAGCTTGAAGCCTCGGCAGGCGCCAGCCCGCGCTCGCGCGCGGCGGCCAGAATGGAGCTGGCCAGGGGGTGTTCGCTCGATAGTTCCAGGCCGGCCGCCAAGCGGAGCAGATCGGACTCGTTATGGCCCGCCGCCGCCTCAACGGTGAGCAGGCGCGGCTGGCCCTCGGTCAGCGTGCCGGTCTTGTCCACCACCAGCGTGTCCACCTTCTCGAGGATCTCCAGCGCCTCGGCGTTCTTCACCAGCACGCCGGCGGAGGCGCCGCGCCCCGTGCCCACCACGATGCTCATGGGCGTAGCCAGACCCAGGGCGCAGGGGCAGGCGATGATCAGCACTGCCACGGCATTGACCAGGGCGTGCGCCAAGCGCGGCTCCGGGCCGGCCAGGCTCCAGAGCAGGAAGGTGGCGGCCGCCGCCAGGATCACCGCTTGAACAAACCAGGCGGCCACCACGTCGGCCAGGCGCTGTATGGGCGCGCGGGTGCGCTGGGCCTGGCGGACCATCTCGACGATGCGCGCCAGCAGCGTCTGGGCGCCGACCCGCTCGGCGCGCATCAGGAAAGCGCCCGTGCCATTCAGCGTCCCGCCGGTGACGCTGCTTCCGGGGGACTTCTCCACCGGGATGGACTCGCCGGTGAGCATCGACTCATCCACCGCGCTGGCGCCTTCGAGCACCACGCCGTCCACGGGCACTTTCTCGCCGGGGCGCACCCGCAGCAGGTCACCGGGGTGCACCTGATCCAGCGGGACGTCCCGCTCGCCCTCCCCGGAGATGCGGTGCGCCACCTGGGGCGCCAGCTCGAGCAGCGCGCGAATGGCCCGGCCGGTGCGCGCGCGGGCGCGCAATTCGAGCACCTGCCCGAGCAGCACCAGCGTAGTGATGCCGGCGGCGGCCTCGAAGTACAGGTGGCCCCCGGAAGCGAGCGCCGCCACGCTGTACCAGAAGGCCGCGCTTACGCCGATTGCGATCAGCGTGAACATATTCAGGCCGCGGCGCACCAGCGACACCCAGCCGCGTTTCAGCAAGGGCCAGCCGCACCACAACACCACGGGCGCGGCCAGGGCCAGTTGGACCCACCTCCAACGGTCCATCATCGCGACGGTCATCAGAGGCGCGGTGAGCGCGGCGCTGATCCAGAAGCGCCGCCGCATGTCCTCGAGCTCGGGGTTGACTTCTTCGGCTCCGGCGGACAGCGGTTCGAGGGCCATGCCGCACATGGGGCAGTCCCCGGGGCCTTCCTGGCGCACCTCGGGGTGCATGGGGCAGGTGAAGCCAGCTCCGGCGGCGGGCGCGGGCCGGCGGTCCGCCAGGTACCGCTCCGGCTCGGCGCTGAAGCGCTGGGCGCAGCGCGGGTGGCAGAAATAGTAGGCGCGGCCCGCGTGCTCGCGGCGCGCCGGTGCGGCGGCCGGCTCCACCAGCATCCCGCAGACCGGGTCCTTTTGCGGGGCGGGCTGAAACGCCTGAGCCGGGGCGGATTCGCCGAACTGAACCAGATCGGAGCCCATAGTCTATTAGATTCAGAAAAGGATGCCGCAGTGGCAGGCGCTGCGGGGAGCGGCTATGATAGGACATGGTGCTTCGGGCACCTTGGGGTTGTTCAAAAAAGGG
>VFZS01000721.1 GCA_016871095.1 Acidobacteriota bacterium | reverse complement strand
CGCAACGGTTCTGAGGAGGCCTGACCCGCTGAAACGCCGGAAAGGACGATGACGCCGGATTTCGGTTCGAACCGCAGCGCGGCGATTTCTTTCCCGGGATGCGGGTTCTTCCAGGCCCACAGCCAGTTGATCCAGGCGCCCCGGTCCGCCAGCCGGCAGCGGGTTTCCGCCTGGCCCCAGCCTCCGCCGGCATCAACGAGCATGGAGGGCTGTTCATGCAACGGCCGGAGCGGTTGAGGCTTGGCCTGAGCGACGGCCTGGAAGCAGTTCTCGCCCCAGCGCGCCCGGAACATGCCGATGTGGTGCCTTCTGCGCACCGCCAGGCGTGATTCGGTGCCATCCGAGTACACCATGACGTAGTCGGCGACGTGCTCGGCGAGGTGACCTTCGCCGCGCATCGGCCGCAGAAATCCACGCTCGTCCGCCTGGAGCGGCTGGATGTCGGTGGTATGCAGGAACACCAGCCACCCGGCCTTCAGGCCCGGTGTCTTTTCGGTGACCGTCCGGTCCTTCAACAGAACGGGACGATCGACCTGGAACGGAATCCCCCACGAGACGCAGGCGGCCCGCGGCGCTCGCGGCAGGGCGGCCGTCATGGCCTCCGACAGACCGGCCGCGGCCAGTCCCTCGAACTCGAGGTTGCCCGCCAGCGGCACGGGCGAGAAGCCCGGTGATGCCGGGCCGTCCCGGACCACGCGCCGCGCTTCCTCCGCCGCGGCCACCTCAGCCGCCGTAACCGCCCCGGCGGAGAACTCCATAAACGCCCTCCGTGAAACCGTCATCATAGACCTCCCCGCCAGGATTGCGCCTGCCGGCGTCGTCATCATTCTATCCCTGCGGCGCCTGGCTTGTACAATCGTGTTGAGGTGAAGGCACGCGGGTGACACTCATGAGACACAGAAGCGCATCTGCCGCAGTTGGGGTGCTGGCCCTGGCGGGGCTGCTTCCCGCCCAGACGGAGGTGGAGAACCCGGTCAAGAAGCTGTTGCGCGAGGGCAAGACGGTGATCGGGCAGACCATCACCATCCCCAGCCCGGACGTGGCCACGCAGGCCGCGCAACTGGGATTCGATTTCCTGTGGATCGAGATGGAGCACAGCGCCATCACGCTGGAATCGGCGCGGGCCATGATTTTGGCCACGCGGGGCACGCGGACGGCGCCGTTCATCCGGGTGCCGGTGAACGAACTGTGGACCGCCAAGCGGGCGCTGGACATCGGCGCGCTGGGCGTCATCTTCCCCTTCTGCTCGACGCCGGAGCTGGCGCGCCAGGCGGTGGCGGCCTGCAAGTACCCGCCGCTGGGCAGGCGCGGCTCGGGGCCCAGCCTGGCCACGCTGCGCTGGCCCGCGCCGGGCGGCTACCCTGACTTCGCGGACCAGAACGTCATGGTGATCATCATCATCGAGCAGAAGGAGGCGGTGGAGCGCATCGAGGAGATCCTGGCGACGCCGGGCATCGACGTGGCCTTCATTGGGCCGAGCGATTTGTCTTTCTCCTACGGCGCGCGCGGAAAGCCGACGCCGGAGGTGAACGCGGCCATCGCTAAGGTGGTGGCCGCGGCCAAGAGCCGCGGCATCCCGGTGGGACGCACCGCCGGCAATGCGGACGACTACGCCCGCTTCGCCAAGGAGGGGTTCCAGTTTTTCCAGGGGCCTACCGATCTGGGCTTCATGGCCGCGGGCGCGCGGCCGCTGCTGCAAGCGGCGGGCAAAACCGGTTTCGACCCGAAAACGCGGCCGCTGTATTGAGCCCAGGAGGCGTCATGCGGAGAGCACAGCTTTCGCGCCGCAACTTGGCAGAACGCTTTCTCCATTTCCAACTGAGGCGGGACAAGATCGGATGGGAGCCGCCGTCGCGCCGGACAACTGCCGGCGGGCGCTGGAGGCGGTGAAACGCAACCAGGGGCGCGCCGGGAATCGACCGGATGAGGACGGAGGAGCTGGAAGCACACCTGGAGGCGCACTGGGAGAAGATCCGGAGCAAGCTGCTGGCCGGGACCTACGTTCTCACCCCCGTGAAGCGGGTAGAGATACCCAAGCCCAGCGGGGGCGTCCGCAAGTGGGGCATCCCGACGGTGCTGGATCGGTTCATCCAGCAGTTGCTGTGGCAAGTGATGACGCCGGTCTTCGAGCCGTGGTTCAGCGAGCATAGCTACGGGTTTCGAGCGGGGCGCAGCGCGCACGATGCCGTGGCAGCGGCCCAACGGTACGCCGAACAGGGCCAGGACTGGGCGGTGGATCTGAACACTGCCCAGTTGTTCGACCCTGTCAACCATGACCTGCTGATGGGAGGGATTGCTCAGGTGATCCGCGACACGCGGGGGGTGCGGTTGAGGGGGAGGTATCTGCGGCGCGGCGCTTGGTTCATGGCGGCGACCTCGACGATGCACTCCGGGCTGTCAAGGCCGTGCCGCGGCGGTATGGGTTTCCAGTGCCATCGGACCTTGCGGCCAGCCGTCAGGGCCGCCGCGATCAACCGCCGGATGCGGAAAACCGCACGCCCGGTGGTGCGGGAGGGTGGCCGGGCGCAATCCCGGTCACCCGACCCGATCATGACAGGCCTGGAGGCCTATCCCACCGGGCCAGGTCTGAGGTGGCCGTGGCGAGCGGTCAGAACAGCCGCTCCTGTTTCTTGAGGGTGCCGAAGGAGCCGATGTTGGCGAGGACGAAGGCCACCCGGAACTGGTTCTCGTTGCGGGCGCCGAAGCTGAAGCGGCGGTACTGTACGCTCCAGCCGCAGCAGTCGGTGTTGTAG
>VFZS01000720.1 GCA_016871095.1 Acidobacteriota bacterium | reverse complement strand
TCGAGGAGCCAGCCCGGAAGCGGCGTTGCGCCTCGCTCGATCCGCTCAGTTGCCGGAGCAACGGTCTTCCGGGCTGGGACTGCCACGGGCTTTCCCTCCGTTCCCGGCCAACTTCCGATAACAGATATTATGTCAACTTCTACGGAGGCTTAAAAAAGTGGCCCGCCGGCGAGTCTGGCCCTCACCGGCAGGCCAGAGGGAAGATCAACTCAGTATCCTCACCGCTCGCGGCCGCGGCCTCCCCCGCTCCGGGTCCCACCAGGGGCTTCGCCTCGGGGCATGCTTCCGCCGCCCCGCACCTCGCCGCCGCTCATGCGCCCGCTCGGCGCGGACGGCCGCTCGTAGCGCGGGCTCGACATCTGTGGGCGCTCGTAGCGAGGGCTCTCCATTCGGGGACTTTCGGAACGAGGGCGCTCGTAACGCTGGCTCTCGTAGCGGGGCGCTTCAGAGCGCGGGCTTTCGGAGCGCGGCGTGGAGCGCTCCCGCACGATCGGAGGGCTCATCCGGATGGACTCTCCGCTCTGCCGGGCGCCTTCCTCGCGAGGCGCGCTGGAGCGCGGGGGCTCGGTCCGGGACTCTGCCCCGCTCCGGCGCTCGATGCGGCTCGGGCTCTCTTCGGAGCGCGGAGTCGCCATGCGCGGAGAGGTGTCGCCGCGCTCGGGCTGACGCCAGGTGCCGAACCGGTTCCAGCCCTCGCTGGACTCCCGGCGGATGCCGCCCTGATCGCGGGCCGGCGTGTCCGGCGTCCTGTCGGTGCGCTCGGGCTGCCCGGCGGGAGACCCAAAGCGCCTCCAACCTTCCTCGGCGCCGCCGCTACGGCGTGCCGGCTCCTCGGCGCGGCGCTCCAACTGGCGTCCGCCCTGGGCGGAACCAGGCCGTGTCACAGGTTCGCCGAACACCCGCACGCCTCGGCTGGTGTCGGGCTGAGTGGCGCCCTCGGCGCTCCTTGTCGGCTCGCCTATGCGCCGCCAGCCGGACTCGGCCTGCCGGTCGCCGCGGGTAACGTTGCCCGTGCCGGTCCGCTCATCACCACCTCGCACCGCACCGCCTCCAGTACGCGGCAGGTTGCCGCCAGCACCGGCCTCGGCGGTCTGCGGCGCCCCGCCCCCGAGGCCCCGCCTCACCATCTGCTCGACGCCCTGCCGCTGCTGTTCGAACGGCACCCGCTCGACATTGGCGGCGGGTCGGCGGCTGTAGAAGCGCCCCGGATCGCTCGTGCGCGGAAGGTTGCCGGCCTGCACGTTCCTGTCGGCTACCCGCAGGCTCTCAGCGCGCGGCGTGACCGGCACCGCGCCGCGAACCAGACCGCTCCGGGCGAAGTCCACCTCGGAACGGTTGATGGCCCGCACCGCGCGACCCCGGCCGAACTCGCCGGCCTCGATGCCGCTCACACCGTTGTTCACCCGCGCGTTCCGGTACACATTAGTGATGTTGATGTTGTTGACGATGTTGACGCTGTTGTCCACGTACACGCGGTTCCGGTACCCGCTGTAGTAGCGGTGCCCATACCAGGGGTAGAAGGGCTCATGCGGCGCCAGCGGCACCCACCCGATGTGCCCGAAGCCGACGCCAATGTGCAGCCCGCTGTGGCGGCCCCAGCCGAAGAAGGCGACCAAGCCCGGCCTCCAGTAGTGGTGGTGATGCCTGTAGCCCGGCCACCAGCACCAGCCCCAATGCACGTGGTGGTACCAGCGTCCGTAGTGGAACGGCGCCCAGCCCCAGGGGTCGTAGCTGTGCCAGCTCCACCCATACCAGTCCATCCACACCCAGCGCCCGTGGCGGTATGGCGCCCAGGTGGGACCCACGCCGTATGGAGCCCACACCCAGCCATAGGCAGGGTCGTAGATCCACCGCCCGTGAGCGTCCAGGTCGTCGGCCCCGTAAATGTGCCGGCTCACGTAGCTGTAGCTGCGGGAGCGCTCCAGTTGCCGGTTGCGGTTCTCGTTCCAGCGGTCCCAGTCGTCCTCGGACACCGCCCTCACGATCTGGTACTCGGGATCGGACGCAGTACCGCGCACCAGCATGGCGCGGCCGGAAGTGAGCCGCTCGGTGCCGCGCGGGGTGTAGACCTCGACCTCGCCGGAGCGCACCGTGACCTCGGTCTGCCCGTCCTCGCGCACCATAACGCGGTACAAGCCCCGCTTGAGGGGCCGCACGGAAACGTTTGGGGTGTTGACTTCGGTCTCGGCATCGGAATCCCGCAGGACGCCCAGGGTGACGGTGCCCCGGGCCACCTGAACCTGATAGCGCCGGTACTCCAGCTCCGCCAGGCGGACCTCGGTATGAGAAGCCAGCCGCAGCATGTTGGCCCAGTCGAACTGGACCTCCGCACGGGAGGCCGCCCCGGTCACGACGTGATCCTGCACCACCAGCGCCGTGTTCACGGCCCCAGCGATCCAGTCGCCGCTGTCACCGCGGCGCACCGATACGTCGCCGTTCAGCAGGCTTAGGCGGGCGACTCCGCGGCCGGGGGCATCAGCTTCTTCCTGAGCCCAACCCGTGCCCAACGCCAGGAACGCGACTGCCAGAAGCTTGCTCCAGGTCCTGCGTTTCATGGTCGTCCTCCTGATCATGCGCTCTCAGAGGGGCACGCTGGCCGCCAAATGATATCCCCTTGACTTAAGAACAACTTACGGTATCATGGTCTTCCATGGAGGTGGCTGAAAAGCACCAGGGCGGTCGATATGGGCCACGCTGGTGGCTGTGCTGGCCCCTCCGCTACTGCTATTGGCCATCACAGTCGGCTTCTATTGGCA
>VFZS01000719.1 GCA_016871095.1 Acidobacteriota bacterium | reverse complement strand
GGTACGCCGGCCTGTCCATCACGCGCATGGCAGTGGCCTATGCCCTATCCCTGCTCTTTACTTTGGTCTATGGCTACCTGGCCGCCTACCACCGCCGCGCCGAGCAGGTGCTGATGCCCTTGCTCGACGTGCTACAGAGCGTGCCCATCCTTTCCTTCCTGCCGGTGGTGCTGCTCAGCTTCAGTGCCATCTTGCCAGAGAAGGTGGCGGCGGAACTGGCCTCGGTCGTGCTCATCTTCACCAGCCAGGTGTGGAACCTGACCTTCGCCTGGTACCAGTCGCTGACCACCATCCCCAAGGAACTGCGCGAGGCCAGCGCTACCTTCCGCTTCAATAGCTGGCTGCGCTTCAAAGCCCTGGAATTACCCTTCGCCGCCATCAGCCTGCTGTGGAATAGCATGATGAGCTGGGCTGGCGGCTGGTTCTTCCTGATGGCCGCCGAGATCTTCACCGTCGGCCAACGGGATTTCCGCCTGCCGGGGTTGGGGGCCTATCTCCAGGAAGCCGCCAACCAGGGCGACCCGCGGGCCATTCTCTGGGGGCTGGGCACCCTGATCCTGGTCATCGTGGCCCTGGACCAACTGGTTTGGCGGCCGCTTTCGGCCTGGGCTGACCGCTTCAAGCTGGAGATGGTGGAGAGTGACAATCCGCCCACGTCCTGGTTCTACGGCCTGCTGTGCGGCTCCCACCTGGTTGACTGGCTCTCCGGCTCGCTTTGGCAGCCGCTGAGCGAGCGGTTGGACGCCTGGCAGCTGCGCCGTTTCCCTGTCTCGGATGAGAAAGGGCGGGCGAGCGCTGACCGCCGTGGGCTGTACCTGCTGGCGGCCGTGGTGGGCCTGGGCCTGGCCTATGGAGCGTACCGGGCCGGGCTGATGCTGCTGGGCGTTCCCCCGGCCCAGTGGGGGAGCATCGGCGTGGGGACGGCGGCGACGCTGTTGCGCGTGCTGGCGGCCATGCTCATCGCCCTGGCCTGGACCGTACCGTTGGGCGTGGTCATCGGCACCAACCCCCGCCTGGCTACCTGGCTGCAGCCGGTGGTGCAGATCACCGCCTCGGTGCCGGCCACAGCCCTCTTCCCGGTGTTCCTGTTCGTGCTGATCCGCCTGCCCGAGGGGCTCAACCTGGCAGCGATACTGTTGATGCTGATGGGTACCCAGTGGTATCTTCTATTCAATATCATCGCCGGGGCTTCGGCCATCCCCCAGGACTTGAAATACACCACGGCCTTGCTACAATTGAGCCGCTGGGAACGTTGGCGCACGCTGATTCTGCCGGCCCTCTTCCCCTACATCATCACCGGAGGCATCACGGCCAGCGGTGGGGCCTGGAACGCCAGCATCGTGGGTGAGTACGTGGAATTTGGCGGACGCGCCCTGCAGACAGTGGGGCTGGGGGCGCTCATCGCTCAGGCCACGGCGAGCGGGGATTACCCCTTGCTTTTGGCAGCGACCCTGACCATGATTATCACCGTGGTCTTGATCAATCGCCTGCTATGGCGGCGGCTTTATCGCCTGGCCGAAGAACGTTACCGCATGGAGTGAGCCATGTCAACAAACGGTTATCTGTTGGAACTAAAACACATCAGCCAGGTGTACCGCAGCGGTGAGCGCCGGTTCAGCGCGGTGCAGGACGTGAATCTGGAACTCAGCGCTGGCGAGTTTGTCTGCCTCCTGGGGCCATCGGGTTGCGGCAAGAGCACCTTGCTGCGCATCGTCACCGGCCTGCAACAACCGAGCGAGGGCCAGGTCCTCTACCGGGGCACACCGTTACGCGGGATCAATCCTCAGGCGGCCATCGTCTTCCAGACCTTCGCCCTCTTTCCCTGGCTGACCGTCTTGGACAATGTGGAAGTAGCTCTTAAAGCGCGTGGCGTACCGCCCAAACTGCGCATCGCCCGGGCCCTGGATTTGCTGGACCGGGTGGGTTTGGACGGGTTCGAGACCGCTTATCCGCGGGAGTTGTCCGGCGGCATGCGCCAGAAGGTCGGCTTTGCCCGGGCCATGGCTGTCGAACCGGAACTTCTCTGCCTGGATGAGCCCTTCTCGTCCCTGGACGTGCTCAGCGCCGAGGCTCTGCGGGGCGAATTGCTGGAGCTGTGGACCAGTGGCAGCATCCCGACGCAAGCTATCTTGATGGTCACGCACAACATTGAGGAGGCCGTGTTCATGGCCGACCGTGTTTTGCTAATGGAGAAGGACCCGGGCCGGGTGGTGGCGGAGCTGACGATAGAGCTGCCCCATCCACGTCAGCGTAAATCGCCAGCGTTTCTGGAGACAGTAGACCGGGTCTATGCCGCCCTGGCCGGACAGACGCAACCGGAGCACATCGAACTGGGCGCGGCGCCCGGTGAGCCAGGCCGCATCCGCGCTCTGCCCCACATCACCATCAACGACCTGGCCGGCCTCCTGGAGCACCTGGTCGAGGCTCCCGGCAACCGGCACGACATCTACCGGCTGGCGGAGGAACTAAGGGTAGATTCTGACCACCTGTTGCGCCTGACGGAAGCCGCTGAGTTGCTGGGGTTCGCTACGATTGCTGAGGGCGATATCACCCTGACGCCCCTGGGCGAGACCTTCGCCGAGGCCAGCATCCTGGCCCGCAAGGAGATATTCGCCACTCGCATTCGGCGGCTGCCCATTGTCAAATGGCTGATGGCCATGTTGCGAGCTGCGGATGGGCAGCATCTGGAGAGAGAGGTCGTTGAGACGGCCCTGGGACTGGAGTTTCCACCTGAAGAAGCCAAACGGCAGTTGGAGACCATCATCA
>VFZS01000718.1 GCA_016871095.1 Acidobacteriota bacterium | reverse complement strand
CACCATCCTGGTGCCCCGCCGCAACAACGGGCCTATCGTGAGCCTGGATATCAGCAATCCGCAGAACGTCACCGCGCTGAGCATACAGTACACCGGCCTGGGCCCCACACGCGAGGCGCAGACCTTCCTGGGCTTCGCCCGCGCCCGCGCTATCGAGGACTTCAAGCGCGCCCTCCGCTTCTTCACCTTCGGCTCGCAGAACTGGGCCTACGCCGACGTGGACGGCAACATCGCCTACTTCACCAGCGCGGAGCTGCCGCTGCGCGAGGACCTCGAGACCCTGGGCCGCGTGGACGGCACGCCGCCCTTCCTCATCCGTGACGGCACGCGGCGCTACCGCAATGAGTGGCTCCCCGTCACCCGGCCCCAGCCCGACCAGTCACTTCCCTACGAGATCCTGCCCTTCGAGGAGATGCCGCAAGTGGTCAACCCCGCGCAGGGCTTCATCGCCAACGCCAACAACGACCCCATCGGCATCACCCTGGCCAACAACCCTCTAGGGCGGCGCCGCGCCACCGGCGGCATCTACTACCTCAGCCCCGGCTACGACATTGGGTGCCGCGTGGGCCAGCTCGCCACGCTCATCCGCCACATGCAACTGCTCGGGGTGAAGGTGGACCTGAGCATCCTGGCCAGCCTTCAGGCCAACACGCAGATGCTCGACGCGCAGGTGCTGGTCCCTCACATCCGTGCGGCCTTCGCCAGCGCCGGCCAGTCCGGTGCGCCCCCGGCGCTGGAGGCCTTCACGCGTGATTACCGGGTGGCCGAGGCGGTGGCCCGCCTGGGCCTCTGGGACTACAGCACCCCCACCGGCATCCGTGAGGGATACGACCCCGGTGACGCCCCCGCCCGGCTGCCCGAGCCTTCCAGCGAGGAAGTGCAGCACAGCATCGCCGCGACCATCTACAGCGTGTGGCGCGGCCAGATCATCCGCAACACCATCGATGCCACGGTCGAGCGCCTGGGCATTCGCGGGCTGGACGTGCCGGATGACCGCGCGCTATCGGCGCTGCGCAACCTGCTCGACAACTTCGCCGCCCGCCGCGGCCACGGCGCCTCGGGGGTCAACTTCTTCCAACTGGACGGCGCACCCTCGCCCGAGGCCGCGCGCGACATCCTGATCCTGCGCAGCCTGCGCGAAGCGCTGGACCTGCTGGCGGGCCCGGCCTTCGCTCCGGCCTTCGAGCGCTCCACCCGGATGGACGATTACCGCTGGGGTAAGCTGCACCGCATCGTCTTCCGCCACGCGCTGGGAGGGAACTTCAGCGTTCCGCCCGCGGGCGGGTTCCCCAATCTCGGCCCCGCTCTGCCCGGCCTGGCCCGCGCCGGCGGCTTCGAGGTGCTGGACGCCTCGGGGCATAACGCCCGCGCAGCCTCGGCCGGCTCTTTCATGTTCGGCGGCGGGCCCTCGCGCCGCTTCATCGCCGAGATGGCGCCCGCCGGCATTCGCGCCTGGCAGATCCTTCCCGGAGGCCAGAGCGGCGTCGTCGGCAGCCCTGCTCACGTGAACATGCTGGGCCGCTGGCTCACCAACTCCTATCACCAGGTGTTCCTCGACCCGGCCCAGGCCGAAGCCTGGCGCGCCGCCGAGGAGCGGTTTACGCCGGCTCTCTGACGGGTTACCATATCATCCATGAGCGAACTCACCCGCCGGAATTTCGCGCGCGCCGCTGGACTGTCCACCGCGCTGAGCTACTCCCGCGTCCTCGGCGCCAGCGACCGCGTCCGCATGGGCTACGTCGGCCTGGGCAACCGGGGCGACCAGGTGCATGACGCCTTCCTCGAGCACGCCGACCAGCAGACCGTGGCGGTCTGCGACCTGCGCGATGACTACATGAACTTCGCCATCAAGAAGTCGCGCGCCACCCCCAAGAAGTACAGTGACTACCGGAAACTCATCGAGGACAGGGACGTCGATGCCGTGGCCATCTCCACGCCCGACCACTGGCACGCCCTGATGTTCATCGAGGCCTGCAACGCGGGCAAGGACGTCTACGTAGAGAAGCCGCTGTCGCTCACCGTGGTCGAGGGCCGCCGCATGGTCGAGGTGGCCGAGCGTACCAGGCGCGTCGTCCAGGTAGGCATCCACCGCCGCTCCTCGGCCTTCCTCAAGGAGGCCGCCGATTTCGTGCGCGCCGGCGGCATCGGACACGTCACCGTGGCCAAGTCCTACCACGTCATGAACGAGTGGCCCAGGGGCATCGGCACTCCCCCTGACGGACCTCCTGCCAGCGAGGCGGAATGGGAGCAGTGGCTGGGGCCGGCGCCCAAGGCGCCCTACAACCTGAACCGCACCTACTACAACTTCCGCTGGTTCTACAACTACTCCGGCGGTCAGTTGACCAACTTCGGTGTCCACCACATCGACATGATCCGCTGGTGCCTCGGCCGGGAAGCCCCGCGCGCCGTCACCGCCATGGGCGGCAAGTACGCGGTCGAGGACAACCGCGACATCCCCGACACCTTGGAAGTGCTCTGGGAGTTCGACGGGCCGACGCTGGCCGTCTTCTGCCAGTACAACGCCAACGCCGCGCCGGGCAATATCCAGGATGCGGAGATCGAGCTGCGCGGCACCAAGGGCACCATCTACATACACAGCAGCCGCTGGGAGGTGGTCCCGGAGCGGATCACCGATCTGGCCCGTTTCGCGCGCACTCCCCTGGACCGCGTCAGCGAGCGATCCTACAATCCCTCCCGCAAGCCCGCCATGGCGCCTAAGAGCGCCAAGGGCAGCCAGGATACCGCCTTCCACGCCCGCAACTTCCT
>VFZS01000717.1 GCA_016871095.1 Acidobacteriota bacterium | reverse complement strand
CTCGCTGGACGTGCGGCGCATCGACGTCCGCCTGGAAGTGGGATCGGTGGACACGCGCATCGAGGTCACCGCCGGCGCCACGCTCATCGAGACCGAAACCGCGCGCATCTCGGACTCGAAGGCCGCGCGGCAGCTTGCCACCTTGCCGCTGAATACGCGCTCGCTGTGGAACTTCGTCGGGCTGTCTCCCGGCGTGGTGCAGGCAGGCGGCGGTTCCTCCACCCGGCGCTTCGCCGGCTCCCGGGCCAACCAGTCCGACGCCTCCATTGACGGCATCACGCTGTCGAACCAGTACGACGGCACGCAGATCTCGCCGCTGGTTTCGCAGATCGAGTCGTTCGAGGAGATCCGCATCGACATGGCCAACAACACGGCCGAGTTCGGCGGCATCGGGCAGGTGACCATCATCTCCAAGGGCGGCTCCAACCAGATCCACGGTTCCGCCTTCGACTACTACGTGACGCCGTGGTTCCGGGCCCGCAATCCGTTCGCGGCGCAGCGCAGCACGGGCGTCCGGCACAACCCCGGCGCCTCCGCCGGCGGTCCCATCTATGTGCCCCGCGTTTACGACGGGCGGAACAAGAGCTTCTTCTTCTACTCGTTCGAGACCACCCGCGGCTCGCAGGTGCTCTCGAACCTGAACTCCACGGTGCCCATCCCCTCCTGGCGCAGCGGCAATTTCGCGCGCGAGACCACGGCCATTCGCGATCCGTTCGCGAACAACACGCCCTTTCCCGACCGCAGCATCCCCGCCTCGCGGATCAATCCGGTGTCCCAGAAGATCCAAACCCGGTTCTACCCGCTGCCGAATCAGGCGGACCCGGAGTCCTTCCGCGCCTCCAACCTCCGGCTGCAACTGCTGCGCCCCTTCGATCCGAACACCTACTGGACCACGCGCCTGGACCACCGCTTCACCGAAAGGCACTTCGTCTTCGGACGCTACACCTGGAACCGTTCACACTCCCGCGACTATGACAACGCGCTCCCCACGTTCGGCCGCCGCTGGCAAACCCGCAACACCCGAGCGGTTCAGCTCTCCTACACCGCCACGCTCCAGACGAACCTGATCAACGAGTTCCGCTGGGGCTTCGCCTGGAACGACAACCCGCGCCATGGCCCGCTGATGGGCCTCGAGGTGGTGAAGGACCTCGGCTTGACGGGTCTGTCGCCCAACCTGCCGGACGTCAACGGAGTGTTCCAGATGTCCTTCTCCGGCCTGGGCATCACCAGCCTCTCGCAGACCCAGTGGCGGCATCCCGGCTTCTGGAACTTCGCGCAGCAGTTCCAGGAACAACTGAGCTGGTTCCGCGGCCGGCACAATCTCAAGGCCGGCCTCACTCCGGGCCGCACGCAGTACAAGGACTGGCAGATGCCCTCAAACCTGTTCGGCAACGCCAGTTTCTCCAACCGGTTCACCGGCCACCCCTACGCCGATTTCCTGCTGGGCATCCCGACGTCCTCCTCGCGCGCCGCGGCGAGTCTGTACATCAACCGGGTGCGCTGGAACTGGGACTTCTTTGTCACCGACGAGTGGAAGGCGCTTTCCAGCCTGACCGTGAACCTCGGTCTGCGCTATGAACTCCATCCTGGATGGATCGAAGGCTCCGGCGCGCAAGCCACCTTTGACATCGGCTCAGGCAAGATCGTGGTTCCCGACGGGGCGCTCAAGACGGTTAGCCCGCTGCTGCCGGCCGGCTACGTGGACATCGTCGAAGCTTCCACACTGGGCTTCGATCGCAAGCTTCTGGTGAAGAACGAGTACAACAACTTCGCGCCTCGAATCGGCCTGGCCTGGCGGCCCTTTGGCGCCAACACGGTCTTTCGCGCCGGCTGGGGCCTCTACTATGACATCGTGGCCCGCGCCATGTCGGCGGGCGGCTCTCCTTTCGTCATCAATGAACCGGGCTTCACTAACCCGACGCCGACGCCCAGCATCGTTCTGCCGGTGGTCTTCCCGACCTCGGTGGCCGGACCGACGACTATTTCGCTGCCCGGGGCGGTGCGCAAGGATCTGCGCAACCCGTACTCGATGCAATACAACGTCACCATCGAGCATCAGCGTTGGGACACCGGCTTCCGGATGTCTTACATCGGTACCAACACGCGGCAGGGGGAATGGGGCTATAACATCAATCAGCCGGCGCCCGACAACCGCCTGTACGTGGACAAACCGCGAATGTTCCCGCGTTACCCGGCCATCACCTACACCAGCAACGGCGCCGGGCATCAGTACCACTCGATGACTCTGGAGGCCGAGCGGCGCTTCGCGCGCGGTCTCGCCTATCAATTCTCCTGGGTGTGGGCCCGCGACATAGGCGATCTCGAGCGCGGCGAATCTTCGGAGAACGCCTACGACCGTCAGCGCGAGCGGGCCGTCTGGCTCGACATCCCCACCCATCGCGTCACCGGCAATCTCATCTACGAATTCCCCTTCGGCAAAGGAGCGCGCGGGCTGACGCGAGCCCTCCTGCACGGGTGGGAGTGGACCTCCGTATACAGTTTCTTCTCCGGCGAGTTCCTGACGCCTATGTGGACCCTGCCCGACCCGACCGGCACCGCCTACACCACGTCGCGCACACCGGCCTCGGTCACCATCCGCCCGAATCACTTGCGGGACGCGAACTTCCCCGTGAGCCAACGCTCCGCCGAACGCTGGTTTGACATCGCGGCATTTGCCGCGCCGACCCCCGGTTTCTATGGCACCGCCGCCAAGGGCGTGATCAAGGCTCCCGGCTCGGCGATCGTCAACGTGGGCCTGGCCAAGCACT
>VFZS01000716.1 GCA_016871095.1 Acidobacteriota bacterium | reverse complement strand
GCCCCGGCAGAGAATCCGCCCGAGGTGGTGGCGCGCGTGAGTGCCTTCCTGGACGGCGAGCCGCTCGAGGTGACCCGCGCTGTCCTGGCCCCCGGCTACGTGGGGCTGTACCTGATCGAGGCGCAGTTGCCGGCCCTGGTCAACCGCGGCCCCGCCGAGCTGTGGCTACAGGCCGAGGGCCAGCCCAGCAACCGCGTGCGCGTATACCTGGAACCCTGACGCGCGCCGCCGGCTTGCGCTACACTGCTGATTCAGAGGTCTGTCATGCTCAACCGAAGAAGCGCCGCGGCGTTGCTGTTCTGCGTGGTGGGGTTCGCGCAGCAGAAGAATCAGGAGCCCGAGAAGCTCGCTCCCTACTACCCCACGCCCGAGACCATCGTCGAGAAGATGCTCGAAGTGGGCGCTCTCAAGCCGGGCGAGAAGGTGTTCGACCTCGGCAGCGGCGACGGACGCGTCGTGGTCATGGCCGCGCAGAAGTTCAAGGCCGACGCCACCGGCATCGAGTTGGACCAGGATCTGTGGAAGCAGAGCATGGAGAAGATAAAGCGCCTAGGCCTGGACAAGCAGGCGCGGATCATCAACGGCGACATCATGAAGCAGGACTACAGCTCGGCTGACCTGCTCACTGTCTACCTGCTGCCCTCCTCCAACGACAAGGTCCGCCCGCTGCTGGAGAAGCAGCTCAAGAAGGGAACCCGCATCGTGGCCCACGACTTCGAGTTTTCCGGCTGGACCGCCGAAAAGGTCGAGCACATCGAGGACGACGGCGAAGGCCGCAGCCACACGATCTACCTGTACCGGAGGTAGCCCCTCCCGCCATGCTCCTTCTCCAGCGCGCGCTGCGCCGGCTGCAAGCCGTCTTCCACTGGGGTGAGGCTGCCAGGAGGGACGAGCGGCGCCGTATCGCGGCCGATCTTCACGACGGGCCTTTGCAGAGCGTCATCGGCCTGGAGATGCGTCTGGCCGCCGCCAGGGCGTTGACCGAGCGCGATCCGCGGGCCGCGCTCAAGGAACTGGAAGCGCTGGCCGGGCTGGCCGCGACCGTGGCCACGGAGTTGCGCGCTTTTCAGCGCACCTTGGACCCGCCGCCGGTCGAGATCACCGACCTGGGCGCCCTGGCGCAACGCCTGGCGGAGGACTTCGCTGCTGGCGCCGGCCTCGAGGTCCGCTTCCAGGGGCCGGGCGCTCCGCTGACGGCCGCTCCCGAAACCTGTCTGGAAACGGCGCAGATCTTGCGGGAAGCCCTCGCCAACGTCCGCAAGCACGCCTGCGCCAAGCGGGTCGGGATCGCTCTCCGCCGGCTCGCCGGGGAGGTGGAGATGTCCATCGACGACGACGGCCGGGGTTTCCCCTTCGACGGCACGCTTACCCTGGAGGAGCTTGACCAGCAGGAGGCGGGCCCGGCAAGCATCCGCCGGCGCGTCCGCTCGCTGGGCGGGGCGCTGACCGTGGAGTCCCGGCCGGGGCGGGGCGCGCGGCTTCTGGTCAGGATTCCCTTATGAAGCTGTGGTGGGTGGCTGGAGGCGGCTTGCTCGCGCTGGCAGGGTGCGTTCCCTACGCGGGTTTCACACTGCCCGCGCCTCCGGGGACGCCCGCGGAGGTGGGCTTCCGCTTCGAGGTGCAGCCCGCGCCGGTGCTGGCGCGGGGCGCGCCGGGGGACTTCGACGCGGTGGATGCGCTGAATCCTTCGGTGGTGCGGCACAACGGCCAACTGTACAACTTCTATTCGGGCTACGACGGCCGCACGTGGCACACCGGCCTGGCCACTTCCCTGGATGGCGTGCGCTGGGAGAAGCACGGCCGGGTGCTGTCTCCCGATCCCCGCACCTGGGAGGGCGGCTACATCGCGGCCAACGGCACGGCGCTGGTGGTGGACGGCCGGTTCTGGAGCTGGTATCAGGCCGGGCAGCCGCCTTCCATTGGCTTGGCGGCCTCCGCGGACGGGCGAAGCTGGACCAAGCGCCCCGAACCTGTGCTCAAGCCCGGCCCGCGCGGCAGCTTTGACGAACGCGGCGTGGCCGATCCGCACGTCATCCGCGCCGGTGGCTTCTTCTACATGTACTACCTGGGCCAGGACCGCGCGCGGCGCCAGTCGCTGGGGGTGGCCCGCTCGCCCGACGGCGTCGCCTGGCGGAAGCTGCGCTCCAACCCGGTGCTGGAGCCGGGACCGGCGGGCGCCTTTGACGAGAACGGCCTGGGCGAACCCGCGGTGTGGACCTCCCACGGCTACTACTGGATGCTCTACACCGGGCGCGATCGCGCTGAGTACCGCCGCCTGGGCCTGGCCCGGTCCCGGGACGGCGTACGCTGGGAGCGATTGACCGGGGACGCCGTGCTCGAGGGAGCTGCGGCCTGGAACGCGAAGGTGGTCTGCGACCCTTCCATCGACGCCGAGAGCGGCCCGCCCTGGCGGGTCTGGTTCGGTGGCGGCGATGTGGCGCGCCCGGATGAAAATCTCAACGGGCAGATCGGGCTGGCCCTGCTCCACCCGGGGGATGCTAAGCTGACGAAATAGCGTAAGGCAAGAGGGCCCACGCCACAGGCCACAAGCTACAAGCTACAGGCTGCGAGCAAAGGGCAAGAAGCAGGGGCAAGAAGGGGACGCTTATGAAAGTCGGAATCACCTGTTATCCCACCTATGGCGGGAGCGGGATTGTGGCCACCGAGCTGGGGCTGGAACTGGCCAACCGCGGCCATGCGGTGCACTTCATCTCTTACGCCAATCCGATCCGGCTGGATCCCGGCATCCCGCGGATACACTACCACGAGGTGGAGGTCTCCACCTACCC
>VFZS01000715.1 GCA_016871095.1 Acidobacteriota bacterium | reverse complement strand
GGTGGAGGACCCCGCCGCCACGCACATGCTGGGCAGCTTCGCCCTCAAGCCGGAGAGCGACAAGAGCGTCTGGAGCCGCAACCTGCTGCTGCCGCTGCTGTGCAAGCAGCACCACCTGCTGTCCCATGACTGGCGGCTGCGGGCGTACGTGCTGGACGTCGTGGCGTTCAAGCTGTCCTTGCTGAGCGGCGCGCCCGCCGAAGACGAGCGAGTGGGGCAGGACTGAGGCGGGCGCCAGGCCGGACTATACGCAGCGAAGGAGTTGACTGCGTAACCGCTCCGTTGAAGACGCCGCCCAAGCCATTGATTCTACTGGAGCGCTCAGGCGCGTCTTCATCAAGTTTGGCGGCCCCCAGGGCCATGGGAACTCCCTGACGGTCGCGGCTCGGCTACGGCATTCGCGCCTCTAACCGAGCCACGAGTGGGTGCCCCCTGGGCAGCGAGTGGTCGCCGCGATGCGAACGCGCTTGTGACGTCGCGTATAGCGAGGTGATCGGATGAAGGTCTTGCGAATGGCGTGGATGGGCAGTCTGCTGATGGCAGTACTCATCAGCGGCTGCAAGAAGAAGATGCCGCCTTCGCCGCCGAATAGCGGCGGGCTCGGCGCATATGGCGCGGCCTCAATACTGGTAGCGCAGCCCGAGCTGGATCACCCGACCGGCCGCGGCCCCGGTGATTACGCCTCCGTTGATCGCGTTCACGTTCACGTTGGGCAGGTTCAGGTTGGCGTGGTTGATGAAGTTATAGGCCTCCGCGCGGAACTGCACCGACCCGCGCTCGCCGGCGCGAAATCGCTTGGACAGCGACAGATTGGCGGTCACCGCCCCGGGGCCGTCCAGGATGTTGCGTCCCGAGGTTCCCATCCGGTAGGCGCCCAACGGCACCACAGGGAAGGCCGCCAGATCGAACCAGCGCTCCGGCGTGCGTTTCTCCAGGCGGCCTTTGCGCACCCGGTCGGGCCGGTTCGCCTCGCCCAGGTTCAGATCCACGTTGGAGGTCTTGGCGGTGAGGGGCTGACCGGTGTACAGCCGCGAAGTGGTGGCCAGTTGCCAGCCGCGCAGCCAGCGGCGCAGGCGCCGCGGGGTTTCGTAGCTGAAGCTCACCAGCAGGGAGTGGCCCGTGTCAAAGTCCGAGCGGCCCCGCTCCAGTTTCAAGTTGCGCGCGTCCTGCGCCCCCGAGTAGCCGCCGTCGCCCGAGCCCACGATCTGCGAGGCGTCGTCGATCGACTTGCTGAAGATGTAGCTGGCGCGGTAGAACATGGCGCCCGCGAAGCGCCGCCGCAGGGAGATCATCCCCGCGTTGTAGATCGAGTTCGAGCCGTAGGAGTAGTAGGTGATGTCGTTGAAGCCGCTGTAGGGGCGCGGGAAGTTCCCGTTGGGCAGCCGCAGCTCCGGCACGCGAATGGGCTGATTGAGGTTGTACCTCCGCGCCAGGTGGGTGCCCTTCGATCCCACGTAGGCGATCTCCACCGCCGCGTCCGTTCCGAGCTGCCGCTCCCCGGTGAGGTGCCAGCTTTGCAGCGACTGCGCCGGCGGGCGCAGCTCATGACCGAACGTGGCGTTCACCCCCTCCAGCGTGCCCCGCGTCGTGCGGAACGGGGCGCTCAGGGTGATGGAGTTGACGTTGTTAGCCTGCCGGCTAAAGGTCTGAATAAAGGAAAACGGATATACCACCGCCAGGTCGTTGCGCAGGTTGTCGCTGCGCGAGCCGCCATAGAAGATCCCGTAACCGCCGCGCACCACCGACTTGCTGCTGCGCCACGGGCGCCAGGCGAAGCCGAAGCGCGGCGCGAGGTCCCGGTAGCGCGCGTACACCAGCGAGCGCGGCAGTCCGTATTCCTGCGCCACCGCCACCCGGCCCGTCATGCCGGCGTATTCCAGCCTCTCCTCCAGATCGGGCAAGCCCCGGTCGTCGGCCAGGATGAACTTGCCGTACTCGGGGATGAAATTCCCCAGCCGGTCGTACTTCTCCAGGGGCGGCTTCGAGATCTCGTACCGCAGGCCCAGGTTGAGGGTCAGGTCCGAGCGCACCCGCAGGTCGTCTTGCACGAAGAAGCCGTACTGGGTAGTGAAGATGTAGGACGGCGTGGCGCCCACCTGGCGCTTCGTGCTGTTGGGCAGCCCCAGCAGAAAATCGGCGAAGGGCGAGTTAGTCCAGCGCCCCAGGAAATCATACGTGCCTCGGATGTGCACGCTGGCCACCTGGAAGAACTGGCTGCGCAGTATGTCGAAGCCGGCCTTCAGCAGGTGGCCGCTCCTGACCCAGGTCACCGTATCCGCCCACTGGAGGTTGTTAACCTGGTAGCGGACCGGGACGGCCTCGTCATCCCCCAGCGCCATCAAGTCGCGGATGGTAACCCGCGGGAAACCGACGTAAGTGGGGTCGGTGGTTGTGCCCGGGATGCCGAATTCCGCCGCCATGTCTCGGCCGGCGTAGCGGCCCTTTTCCAGATTGGCCGTGCGGGTGTAGCCGGCGCGCGCTTCGTTCAACAGGGCCGGGGAGAACACGTGGGTGTAAGTCAGCCCGAACAGGGACTGCCGCTCACTTACCCGGCTCCAGAAAGTGCCCAGGTTGCTCCCGCTGAACGGGTTGGTATTGTTGTTCTGCCGGGCCAGGTAGCGGAAGGAGAAGTTATCCTTGTTACTCAGCCGGTGGTCGATCTTGGCGAGCCAGGTGTTGTAAGCGTCGCGGTCATTCGCTACCACCCACAGGTTGTTCCGGTCGCGGGGGTGGTTGGGAACCAGGTAGTAGGGCAGCAACTTCGCGGCCACCGGGCTGATCCGGCTGGCC
>VFZS01000714.1 GCA_016871095.1 Acidobacteriota bacterium | reverse complement strand
CGCGGTCCTCGTCGTGCGAGGCTTGTTCCGGGAGGCGCTCGACTGTCCCCAGGTCTACAAGGCCAACACACCGATCCGTTCCTCATCCATTCCTCCCAGCTTGTCAAGAGGAACTTTCTACTTTGCCCACATAGGAACTTCTCACATTGCCGCGACAGCGCGTAATGCCTCAGTCTCGGGGACGGGCATGAGGTTGAGCGCACCGGTGCGGCAGCAGCGCAGGGTGCCGCTCCATGGTGTTGGCTTGGACGGTGGAGTGTGGCTCAACTGGTGTCGAACAGCAGGGCAATAGGGTCTTGGCTGGGATCGGCCGCAAGTTGGTCCAGCACCGCCTTGAAATGGGCTTCCGGATCGGCGGTCCGCTTGGCCAGCGTGTGGACGAGGCTCATCAGCACTTCGCGCGTTTTCGCACCGGCATCGGATTGCGACCCGAAGCTCACCTTGCGGGCGATCACCGTCGGGCGCAGTTCCCGCTCCGCCCGGTTGTTGTCGGCCGGCACGGCCCGGTTGTCCACCCAGTGGTACAGGCGATGGGCGTGGTCGCAGAAGATGCCCTGGATCTGGCGGACACCCAGGTGTTGGGCCGGTTGCTCCACCAGATCGACAATCTGTTGTTTCAGCGACTGCGCTTGCTGGTAGTAGTCGGCATCCGCCAGCGGTCGCCCGCGCAAGTGCATGGCCTCGGCCAGCAGCGGGATCAGGGTCGAGGTGAAGGCCGTCACCTCGGCCTCGCCGGGGAACTCCTGGGCCAACTCCTCCACGTCCCGCAGCAGGTGCGCGTAACAGTATTGCAGTTGGCAGGGGGATCGGTTGTAGGCGTGGTAGCGGTCCACCACCAGCACGCCGCCCAAGGCGGACGCCCCCAGCACCTCCTGGCGCACCTGCGCCGAACGCGTCGGGCGGAACAGAAACAGGCTCACCGTCGCACTGGCGAACAGCCACGCGTAACCCGAGCGGCCGTCCGTGCGCCAGCCCGTCTCATCGGCGTGCCGCACCGGTGCTTGCCGGTACTCCTCGATCAGCTTCCCCACAACGCCCCGGAACAACGCCGCCATGCGGTGCAGGATCTCAAAGACCGCCCCCAGGCCCACCCCGAGTTGACTGCACAACCGCCCCACCGGAATCCCCTGGCGGTAATGCAGGAACACCACCTGGGTGATGAGTTGATTGCCGTACAGGCTCTTGGGCAAGACCGCCGGGGCGCGCGCCTGCACCGTCTTGCCGCAACGCGGGCAACGCGCCCGCTCCAACTGATAGAGAATCGGTTCGGCGCGCAACGGCTGGCTGTCGATGACGGAACGGTCGCGGTACTCCTTGTGCTCCAAGGCGCTGCCGCAGTGCGGGCACGCCGGTCCCACCGCGATGGTTTCGCTGCGTCCGGCCTCGCTGTCGGCCACCGTGCGGCGTCCGTGGCCAACATGCCCCGGCTGGGCGCCGCCGGGCTTGCTCCGCTGCTCCGGGGCGGTGTTGGCTTTCAGCGGAATCTTCGCCGACGGCGTGGAAGAACCGAACGGCCCCTGCTCGGCCTTGCGCTCCAGCCGGCGCACTTTCTTGCGAAGATCTTCGATCTGCTGTCTCAGCCGGTCAATGGTGCGCTGTTTCTCCAGACAGCCTTCGCACAGGTTGAGGCTTACGTTCACGGCCGACTCGCGTCTCCCTCGGCTTGCTTCCAAACCGGCGCTGCGGCGCTCCGCAGGCGTTCGGCCACATCGCGGCACAGCGGGTACACGTAGAGATCTTTCACCGCCGCGCCATGCGCGGCATGCTCACGGTCCATGCGCCCGCGCCCGCTGGTCTGGCCCAGGTGAATCCAGTTGGCCGCCCGGTAACAAGTGCCGCGGAAGCGCTCCCGATCCACCAGCGTTTCCAGCAGCAGCGGGCGATAGCCGTACAGTTGCTCCCAGTCCCGCGGCAACTGGCGGGCGCAGGTGGCCAGCACCTTGCTGGCCAGCCCTTTCACCCGCACCCAGGGCAAAATGAGAAAGCGGCTGTGGTTGACGATGAATGGGAGATTGCGCGCCCGCTGTTGGTCGCTCCAGCCAATCCATCCGTCGCGCGCCGCCATCTTCCAGGCCGGCGAGGACCACAGCAGGCAGGCGAGTACCGGGTCAGGGGCGCGCCCGCTGCGCACCAGGTAGCGCAGGCTGGCGCCGAATGGCACGCGATAGCCCAGGTAGTGATACCGGTCCAGCAGCTCTTTGAACAGCCCATGACTCCCGCGGGAGTCTGCCGGCCCCCCGCGCACCACCTCCAGACGCAAGGGTTCAAACTCACCGGCCGAACCGTGAACCTCGGCTTGCCATTCGCCGCCTGCGGTGCGCGGCGCCCGCCGCGGTCCCGGCGCGCCGGCGCCCCGCCGCGCGGGTAACTGCAGCAGGCCCCGCCCGGCCAACTGCTCGATCAGCCGCCGGCACTCCAGATTCTTCAACCCGCCGCTGGGGCGTTTCCACTCCAGAAGTTCACAGGCGGTACGGGCGATCTCGGTAATGCCCAGGCTCGCCAAATCAGAGGTGAGATGACGGATGAGCTCCAAATCGGCGGAGGAAAACTCTCGACCGGCAAAGCTCAGCGGCGCCCCATTCGGCTGACCCAGCGGCACTGATTCGGCCTCCCAGAGTAGAGTACCCGACCTGCCGCCAAATGTCCAGCGAAATCTTCAAGCCCGTCCCCGAGACTGAGGCATTACGTGCAGGGGCCGGTTCACCTGGAACAGGCCGGCCTTGTCGGTGTAGTATTCCAGCGGCCGGCCGAACCGCTCCAACCACCTCCACAGCAACCGCATGTTCTCCG
>VFZS01000713.1 GCA_016871095.1 Acidobacteriota bacterium | reverse complement strand
GATCGGGCACTGAAGGCCATGGGGCATAAGGTCAAGGCTTACCATTACGAGGAGCGTATTCAGTTCTTCAACTGCGCCGGGGAAGCCTGGGGCGGCGGCACGGGGACGCAGATCAACCTGGCCACTCTGATGGCCATGGCCGCCGAGGGCATCGCCCAGACGGTGATTGACTTCGTGCCGGAGGTGGCGATCATCATCTGCGGCCTGGTCTTGCACCGCCGGGCCTACGAAGCCCTGACCAAGCTGGCCATACCTACGGCCTTGATTTTAACCGAATCGCCTTATAGCGACGAGCAGCAGGTCGAGCGGGCGCTGATGGCGCACCTGGTATTCACCAACGATAAGTCCAGCGTGGGGCGTATCCGGCGCTATAACCCCCGCACGTACTACCTGCCGCACAGCTTCGACCCGCTGATTCACTTCCCCCGTCCGGTGGAGGACAGGTACAAGCAGGATGTATTTTTCTTCGGCACGCTCTACCCGGAGAGGCGGGCGCTGTTCACGCAAGTGGACTGGACGGGGATCAAGGCCAGCATCGCCGGGACGCGCATCAGCGACGCCGGGGATGTGGAAGTCGAATGGGCTATCGGGGAGGGGGCTGAGGCTATCAAGAACTGGCAGCCGAATAACGAACTGGCGAGGTACTACGCCGGGAGCAAGATCAGCCTCAACTGGGCGCGCACCACCGCCGACTACTTCAAGGGCACGCAGATCGGCACGGACGCCTACAGCTTAGGCCCACGGGCCTACGAGATCCCGGCCTGCGGCGGCTTCATGGTCAGCGACGGCTCTCGCCCGGAGTTGCAGGCCGTCTACCGGGGGGCGGTGCCCACCTTCCAGACGGCGGCGGAACTCGAATCCAACGTGCGCTACTACCTGGCGGCGGAGGCCGACCGGCTGGCCCTGGCCGAGCTACAGCGCCTCAACGTCCAGCCCTGCGCCTTCCGGGAGCGGGCAGAGATCATCGTCTGGCCGGAGGTCGAGAGATTGCTATGCCGCTAACCGACGAGCAGAGGTCAAAATATCACGAGCTGCAAACGTGCGAACAGTGGTGGTGCTGCGACATCTGCGGCAGCATCCTGGCCAAGCTGCGGGCGGACGGCGTGCTAGAGATAAAGCTCGGCGGCATGGTGATCGGCGTAGACCCGCAGTATCGCGCTGCCATTATAATTGATTGCACTTGTCGGCATGTCAATAACCTAATCATTATGAAAGGGAAAGGAGGTGAGGAGGAATGCCAGGCGGACCAACCAAAAGACTGCACGGCGTCAAGTCCCTGATCTACATTGACGGCACAGAGCTAACGTCGGCCAACGCTTGGAGCGTGGACGTGGCCCGTGATACCGCCGAGGGTTCGGCCTTCGGCGAGACCTGGAAGACCGTCAAGGGCGGCCTCTTGGGTGCGTCGGGCTCGATTGACACTTGGCTGGAGCACGATACCAAGGTGCTGTTTACGGCGGCGACCAAAGCGGCCTACGCCAGCGCCAGCGTGATGATCTACCCCAATCGCACGGACATCACCGACGTGATCTCGTTCGACGCCTTCTTTGGCGCAGGCTGGGCGGGTGACATGGGCGGCATCCAGACCGCGCCGGGCAGCTTCACCGTAGACGGTGCGGTAACACTCACTGGATTCACCAGCTAGAAAGGACGGCAAGAAGATGGCAAACATGACCACAGCCAACCTATTACCTCGACCTGGCTATTCACTCTATACCTGCAACTCAGCCCGCCAGAACGGTCGGAGGGTCCTGCGTGCCGACTGGATCGAGATGGGCGAAATGCGCCGCCTGGGACGCGGCGGGCGCGCCTGGGAGGAGGCGATCCAGGGCGAGGATGAGACGCGCCTGCAACGCTATTTCTCTGACCTGGCGCGCATCGTGCCTGCCTGGGAGTTCACGGATCGGGAAGGCAAGCCCCTGCCGCAGCCGGAGCAGGATTCCAGCGTCTTTGACCGCCTGGACGATGAGACCATGCGCTGGCTGCTCGGCAATGAGGAGGGGCAATTGTTGGCCGATCTGTTCCCAAAAGCGCCGACCTCGGCGCCGTAGTCGCCCACGTCTGGGGCGGGGCGGCTGCCGTGCCCCCGGAGCTATTCGAGGCGCACGTCGCCGAGCGGTTCGGCCTCTCGCCGGAGGAGCTTGACCGGGCCGATGCCCGGCGGCTCTATTTGTGGTATGCCCTCCTGGTGCAAGAGGAAACGGCCTATGCCGTCAAGCAGAAGATGGAGAGCGCCGGGGGCGCGCTGAGCGAGGCGGAGCGGGCCTGGCGTGAAAAGTGGTGGGACTACATCCCTGCCGGCAGCGGGGGAATTGAGGCGATAGGATAGTGGCTGCTTCGGAGACGATGGAGCTGGTCATCAATGCCAGGGACAATGCCAGTAGAGCGTTAAGCGGCATCGGCGACTCCCTGAGCAATCTCGGCTCGCGGTGCAAGGCCCTCGGTTCGACCTTGACCCTGGGGCTGACCGCGCCCCTGGTGGCCGTGGGGGGCGGCGCCATCAAGATGGCCGCCGACTTCGAAACGGCCATGAACAACGTCAACTCCATTGCCTTCCTGCCGCAAGCGGAGCTAAAGAATCTGGGCCAATCGGTTCTCGACCTCTCCAAGACCGTCCCGCAAGGGCCGGAGGTGCTGGCCAAAGCACTCTATGACATCTATTCCAGCGGCTTCCAGGGTAAAGAGGCCCTGGAAGTTCTGAACCGCTCCGCCATCGCCGCCAGCGCCGGCATGACCGACGCCTTCACCTCCGGCAAGGCGCTGATGGCCGTAATTAACGCCTATCCCAAGGG
>VFZS01000712.1 GCA_016871095.1 Acidobacteriota bacterium | reverse complement strand
GTTGTAGATCAGCGAGTTGATCGGCATAGGGGCGGCGGTCACCCGCCGACCCCTGCCACACCACCGTGCGTACGGGTCCGTACACGGCGGTTCGAGTCGGTTACGCTAGCATTCCTCGAACAATGATGGAAGCCCAAGCGATTTGAAGTAGGCATTGGAAAGCCCTACCGAGAGGGCCTTGGCCCGCGCGAGATGCCAGGGGCCTCGACCGCTGCCAGCGGTGTTGCTCGCCAGCGGGTCCCGCACCCCCAGTTTCAGTAGCGCTGCCCGGCGACGACGCGGTGTTTTCCACTGCCGCCACAAAGCCGCCCTGAGTCGCAGCCGGACCCAGCGGGTTAAGCCGATCAGCACCTGGGGCGTTTCGCAGAATCCGAAATAGCTGCGCCAGCCCCGCATATACGGAGCCAACTCCTCTATCGTCGTTTCCATGCTGACGCCTTTTGCCCGTCGCGTGATCTCCCGGATCCGTTGCTTAAACCGATCCAAGGCCTTGGGCGCAATAACGCGCTTCACCTCTGGACCAGCCGTAAAGCTGAACCCCAGAAACTTCCGCTCCTGCGGTCGCGCCACCGCACTCTTGGCCTCATTTACCTTGAGCTTGAGCTTTTGCGTGATGAATTGCGTTATGCTCTCCATCACCCGTTGCCCCGCCCGTTCGCTGCGAACGTAGATGTTACGGTCATCCGCATAGCGAACGAAGCGATGACCCCGGCGCTCCAACTCCCGGTCGAGTTCGTCGAGCACGAGGTTGCTGAGCAGTGGCGAAAGTGGACCTCCTTGCGGAGTCCCTTCCACGCTCGGGCTGACCAACCCGTTCTCCATCACCCCGGCATTCAAGAATGCCCGGATGAGTTTCAGCAGCCGCTGGTCCTCGACCCGCTTGGCGATCTGACCCATCAGTTTGTCGTGATTGACTCGATCGAAGAATTTCTCCAGATCAAAATCAACGCACCAACCGTGACCTTCGGCGATGTACTGCTGCGCCTGTGCCACCGCTTGATGAGCCGACCGCCCCGGCCGGAACCCGTAGCTGTGTTCGGAAAACGTCCGGTCCCATCGCCGCTGCAGAACCTGCATCACCGCCTGCTGGATGAATCGATCCAACACCGTCGGGATGCCGAGCTTTCGCACCCCTCCGTCCGGCTTGGGGATTTCCACCCGCCTCACCGGCTTCGGTTCATAGGTCCCGTTCAGCAGTTGTTCCCGGATGGCCGGCCAGTGCTGCTTCAGATAATCCTTGATTCCGCCGACGGTCATTCCGTCAACACCCGGACTACCTTTATTGGCCTTCACCTGCCGCAATGCTGCCTTAAGGTTTTCTCGCTCACATACTTCCTCCATCAATCGATTCGTGCTGGCTGGGTTTTCGGTTCCGTTCGTCGCCCCGGACGGCTCAGTCCCTTCCCTTCCCGCCTCTCGGGCTTCACCCGTCAGCGCCGAAGAGAAGTCCAGTTCAGTCTGGATATTCTGCTGCTTGTCGTCCTTGAGACTCATGGCCTACTGGCCTCTCCTTCTCGTTCGGGCCTTCGACCATCGTTCCCGGCTTGGCCTATCCATTGCTCCGCCTTTCGGCATTCGGAGTGCCTCACTAGCCTTGCCGACGTCATGGCCTACTACGCTCTATGCTGACTTCTACCCTGCGGTCAGGCTGCCTCTCGACAGCCTCAGTCGCCGAAGCGACACAGAACAGATCTCCTGGGGTAAGCTCAGCCGCCTTCCGTGCACAGCCGCCGGATCTACGCTTCGCACCCTTGATGGATATGGACTTCGCGGTAAGTTGCCCGCTCGTCCGGCGCTGGCGCCTTGTACCCGGTTTTTGTCCATCGACTCGCACGTTTGCTATACGCTTCCTTCAGACCCCGCCTCGCGGCGATAGCCCTTGCGTTCTCACTAGCCCTTCACCTCCATCAGGTTGGGCAGGGAACTTTCACCCCCAAGCTGCTGAGCATGCCCAGCACACGACTAAACCGCTGCGCGGTAAGCAGGTGGCCGGCCACTAGCCCGTAGCTGGACGAAGTTCCCCCGCCTGAATCCGCCGTCCTTGCTTTTCTTCCCTGGGAAGCTCGGATTGGGAAACCATGGAGTGGCTGCTCAGCAGCACATTCCATCAGTCGCCGGCACGGCTGGGGCCGGAGCAGATTCGCGCCTACCAGCTCTATCTGACCAACGAAAAGAAGCTGGCCCCCAATTCCATCCTGCTCGCCGTGGCGGCCCTGCGCTTCCTCTACCAAGTCACACTGGAGAAGAAGTGGACCTTCCCAGAGGTCCTCCCCCTGCCCCGCAAGCCCCAGAAGCTGCCCGTGGTTCTCAGCCCCGAGGAAGTCCGCCGTTTTCTGGACTGCGTGGAAAGCGCCAAGCAGGGCGCCGTTCTGACCACCTGCTACGCCGCCGGCCTGCGCGTCTCCGAGGCCGTCCGCCTGAAGGCCAGCGACATCGACAGCCAGCGGATGGTCATCCGTGTGGAGCAGGGCAAGGGGCAGAAGGACCGCTACGTCATGCTCTCGCCCCGGCTGCTGGAGATCCTACGGAGCTACTGGCGGGTGGTGCGCCCGAAACATTGGCTGTTTCCGGGGGATGCCCCGGGAAGGCCTCTCACCACCGACGCGGTGGAGAAGGCATGCCGCAAAGCCCGGTGTCGGTCTGGCATCGCCAAGCCCATTACCCCGCATTCACTGAGACACTATGCCGAGTTCCGGACTACGCCGAGTAACCGCTTCGACGCCCGGATTTTCAGCGGTTGCACAGCCGCGAGCTCGGCATAGTCTGGCGATGTGTCTCGGCGCGATGCTGGGTTCATG
>VFZS01000711.1 GCA_016871095.1 Acidobacteriota bacterium | reverse complement strand
CGAGGCCACCACCAGGTCGATTACCAGGAAGGGCAAGAACAGCACCGCACCGATCTGGAAGCCCGCCTTGAGCTCGGACAGAATGTAGGCGGGGATGAGGATGCGCAGCTCCAGGTCCGCCGGGGAGCGGGGCGGAGGCGCCTTGGCCAGCTCCACGAACAGGCGGACGTCCTTTTCGCGGGCGAAGCGGATCAGGAACGTCTTCAGGGGCTTGGAGCCGTTCTCGAAGCCCTGGGCCAGCGTGACTTCGCCGCGCTCCACTGGGGCCCAGCCCTGGGTGTAGACCTCGGTGGCCACCGGCTGCATGAGCAGCAGCGTGAGGAAGAGCGCCAGCCCGACCAGCACCTGGTTGGAGGGCGTGGATTGCGCGCCCAGCGCCTGCCTCAGGAAGTGCAGCACCACCACGATGCGCAGAAAGGGCGTTACCGACATGATGACGGCCGGCAACAGCGTCATCAGGGTGAGCAGGATGACGATCTGCATGGGCACGCTCAGTGCGGGCCCGCCTTTGCCGGACACCAGGGAAACGCCCAGCAGCGAATCCGGCGGGGCGGCCGCCGCGCCCGCCGCCGCGGAGAGGAGCAGCAACAGGCACAGGGCCACGGCTGGACGCAGGTTCATGACAGGATTCGTTCCAAAGCCGCGGCGCTGGCGGCCACGCGCTCGGCTTCTGCGCCGTCCTCCGGCGGCAATTGGGTCAGCAGCGTGCACCCGCTGGTATGCGTGACCAACAACAGCACCCGGTCGGCGGCCCGGACCAGGTGCAGCGAGTGCTGAGCCGACAGCGCCAGCCGGTCCAGGCTCTCCAGGCGGCGCGCTTCCTTCCGCGCGCCTCCCCCACGCTTCCAGGGGAGCGCCCCTTTGCCGCGCAGCAGCCACAGCGACACACCCAGCAGCGCCAACACCATCGCCACAGCCAGCAGTTCTCGAAGCACCTCCATTCGTTTCTCCTTGTCCCGGCGTGGCCCCGGGTCTCAGCCCTCCTCCCGGAAGTCGGTGATGCGGACGCCCATGGAGTTTTCGATGATCACGATCTCGCCGTAGCCCAGCAGCGTGCCGCCCACGTACAGGTCCAGGTTCTCGCCGGCCGAACGCGTCAGCCACACCACCGTATCCACCTCCAGCTCCAGCAGCTCGCGCACGGTCATGATCTTGTGATCGAGCTGCGCCTCGACCAGGAAGCCGACGTCGGCGTAGTGGGCGATTTCGTCCAGAGGCGTCACGAGCAGCCGCCTAGCGCTTGAGGTTGATGGTTTCCTGGCTCAGCTCGTCCACCGCCACCACCACGCGCGAGTTGGCCTGGTAGCCGCGCTGGTAGACGATGAGGTTGGTGAACTCCCGGGCGATATCCACGGTCGAGTACTCCAGGGCGCCGCCGATGATCTTGCCGCGGCCGCCGGTGTCGGGCAATCCGATGGCCGGCAGGGCCGATCGGGCGCTGCACTGGAAGGCGTTGTTACCGACCGCGATCAGGGACTCGGGGTTGCGGATGGAGGCCAGGGCCACGCGCCCCACCACCCGCTGCTGGCCGTTGGAGTACTGGGCCAGAACCTTGCCGTCGTCGGCCAGTCCCACGCGGATCAGCGAGGCCGCCGTGGCGCCGTCCTGCGCGTTGGCGGAGACGGCGGAGGGCTGCGTGTACTGGGTGATGCGGGGCGCGCTGGCGGCGTTGTAGAGGTCCCAGTCGATGTCGAGATCCGAGGCGCCATTGGCCAGTCCGGTGATGGTGATGTCCACCATGCGGGCAGCCACAGCGGGGGTAGTCAGCTTGCCGTTGGAGTCGAACTCGAGGCTCCCGCTGGCGACTTCTTCGGTGGGGTTGGCCGAGCCCACATCGGCGCCGGGGATGGTGACCGAGTAGTCCCAGGTGTTGGCCGTGGCGGACTTGACGAAGGTGACGGTCAGCACGTGGGTGGCGCCCAGGGAATCGACGATTTCGATGGGCGAGGAGAAGGTGCCGTCGATCGTCCCGGCAACCGCGGCCGCGTTGAGGTTGAGATCCATGGACAACATAGTGGTGGCGATGGGCGCCTGTAGCGTGCCTACCGGCACCACGATGTCGCCGATGGCCCGGTTGGTATCCACGACGCCGTTGGCGTCCTCAGTCCATCCCTGAACCCGGTCTCCGGTGAGGGTGAGCATGTGTCCGGAGGTGTCCACCTGGAAGTTCCCTGCACGGGTCAGCAACTGTGCGCCGGCCGCGCTGCGGATGACGAAGAAGCCGTCTCCCTGGACGGCGGCATCCAGCAGACCGCTGCTGGACTGAATAGCGCCCTGGCTGAACTGGCGCACGGTGAAAGGCCTGCCGGTTCCGAAACCGACCTGGGTCTCGCCCAGCCCGGCGCCCAGCGATTGCGTCACCAGGTCGCGGAAAGACACCACGCTGGTCTTATAGCCCGGCGTGTTCAGGTTGGCGAGGTTGTTGCCTACCACGTCCACGGCGGTCGAATGGGCGCTCAGGGCCGAGAGCGCGGTTGAGAATGAGGTGAACATCCTTGGTTACACTCCTTTGCTCGGGTTGAGGTCCGGCGCGGCCGCGCCAGCGGCCCGCGCCTGGTCCAGGTTCTTGCGTATGGCTTCCAACTCGCTGCGCACGCCGAGCATCTGCTCGAGTTGGCTGAACTGCGCCAACTGCGACAGGAATTCGATGCCGTCGGCCGGGTTGAGCGGGTTCTGATTCTTGATCTGAGCCACCAGCAGTTTCAGGAAAGCTTCTTTCTGCGCCAGGGGATCGGTGGTGAGGTTCTTCTGCTGCGCGGTGGCGGTGTCGCCGGGTGTTGCTGACAGACTAGTGACTGAGG
>VFZS01000710.1 GCA_016871095.1 Acidobacteriota bacterium | reverse complement strand
CGACCTCGTCTTCCGCGCGCCGCGCTGCGACGCGAATGGGGCGCTGGAGAAGCCGGGCTACCTCACCCTGTTTCACAACGGCGTGCTGGTGCAGGATCACGTCGAGATCACGCGCCGGGGCGCGGGCTGCCGCGATCACAACCTCTGCGAGCCCGGCCCGCTGATGCTGCAAGACCACAGCGGCTTCAAGAACGCACCCGACACCACCATGAAGTTCCGCAACTTGTGGCTGCGCCGGTTGGAGGAGGCGCCTTCGCAACCCTAGCGGTGGAGACGCGCCGCCGGGGCCTTGTCTTCCCCGGGGCTGAGTTCTAACATAGATCCTTGGCGGGGGAGACTCTGAACGCTTCGCGCTACTACTCCTGGCGGGCGCCGGGGGGTATGCTCACAGTCAGGCTCTCCCTGCGTGTGGTCGATCGGATTGCCGAGGAAGCGCTGGGCGGGCTGGGCTCGTTGCCCCGGCGGGGCGCCGAGGTGGGGGGCATCCTGCTGGGCAGCGCACCGCGCGGCGAGCAGGTGGTCACCATCGTGGGTTGCCTGCCGATTGCCTGCGCTCACCACTTTGGCCCATCCTATGTCCTCACGCCGGACGAGAAGCTCACCCTGGAGCAGGCGCTGGCCCGGTGGAGACCGTCACCCTCGCGGAACATGTGGGCGGTGGGTTATTACCGCAGCCATACGCGCGCCGAGTTGTTCCTCGGCGACGAGGACGTGTGGCTGATGTCCACCTACTTCGCCGATCCCTCGCGGGTGGCGCTGGTGGTCGCCCCGCGGGCCGGCGGCGCCTGCGTGGGAGGCTTCTTCTTCTGGGAAGACGGACGGCTTCGGGCCGACTCCAGCCACCTGGAATTCCCCTTCGACCGGAGGGCGCTGGGCGTGGCCGAGCCGGAGGAGGCCGCCGCGCCGGACCCCCGGTCTGATGAAGCCGAACCGCAGCCGGTGATCACGGAAGCAGTAGAGGCTGGCGAACCGGTCTTGGAGGCGCAGGCGGGACCCTCCGAGGAGCCGACCGCCGAACCGGACTCGGCGACCGAGCCTGCGGCGGAGGCCGCCGAGCCGGCACCCCTGCGGCTGCCTTCCTTTTTGGAGGGCGCGCCGCCAAAGCGGCCCCGCCAGCGGCTCGGCAAAGTGGCCCACCTGTTGTGGCTCCCGGTCTGCATGCTGCTGGTGGCTGTGGGCGGCTGGCTGGGGACGGAGGGCGCCCACCGGCTGGGCTCGGGACAAACTCGGGAGACGGGCGTCAACCCCTATGCTCTGGGGTTGGGTGTCACCGAGTACGGGGACAACCTCCACCTGACCTGGAACCGCAACGCACCGGCCCTGCCCTACGCCGAGCGCGGGGTCCTGATCATCAGCGATGGAGAGCAGAACCGGATCCTGGAACTGGACCTCCGCCAACTGCGGGGCGGGAGCGTGATGTACCGGCGGCTGACCGGCCCGGTGCGCTTCCGGCTGGAGCTGCACCTGAAGGGCAAACGGACCCTGACTGAAGTTTGGGACCCCCCCCAGCCGCGAAATAACCCGGCGCCGCGGTAGCTTCCTGTTTCAGGGGCGGCCGCACCCGGCGGGCCGATACTCAGCCGGCCTTGAGCTGCTCGGGTTGATGCAGGCAGCGCGGCTCCTCGGCCAGGTAGTCGCTGCTCAGCGCGTAAGCCCGCGAGCGCGAGCCGCCGCACAGGTTGCGGTACTGGCACAGTCCGCACTTGCCGCGCAACTGCCCGGTGTCGCGCAACACCTGGAACAGCGCCCCGCCGCGATAGACCTCGGCCAGCGAATGCCGCCGCACATTCCCCGAGGAGATGGGCAGGAAGCCGCTTGGATAGATTTCACCGGTGCGTGAGACAAACACAAAGCCCCTCCCGCTGTTGATGCCCGCCATGCGATTGAGCGGGTTCTCTTCGGCTTGGCCGCGCCCGTTGCCCTCGGCCTTGCGCCGCTGGGCCACGTAGCGCCGGTAGTGCATGGCCTCGGTGGTCTTGACCACGTACCGGGCCTGCTTCGAGAGCCCGTAGAGGAAAGCAAACACCTCCTCGAACTCGCCGGCGTCCAGCTCGCTCTGGGTGGCGCCACGCCCGGTGGGCACCAGGAAAAAAACGTCCCACATGTCGGCGCCTGCCCGCTGGACCAGGTCCGCGATCTCCTCCAGATGCCGGTGGTTGTGCCGGCTGACCGTGGTGTTGACCTGGGTGGACAGCCCCCTGCGGCGGGCCTCCTCGAGCGCGGACACGGCCCGGTCGTACGAGCCGGGCGCCTGCCGGAAATCATCGTGGGAGGCCGCGTTCCAGCCATCCACGCTCACCGAGATGCGCGACACGCCCACGCGCTTGAACCCCGCCACCGCCTCGGCGGTAAGCAGCGGCGTGGGACTCGGCGACAGCGTGGTCTTCAGTCCCACCCGGACGCTGTGCTCCAGCAGGTCGAACAGGTCCGGGCGCTTGAGGGGGTCGCCCCCGGTGAAGATCATGATGGGGTCCCCGAATCGCTTGATCTCCTCCAGCAGCCGGAAACCCTCCTCGGTGGTCAGTTCCTGGGGATGGCGCAGCGGGTCCGCCGAAGCGCGGCAGTGTACGCAGGCCAGGTCGCAGGCGCGGGTCACTTCCCATATGACCAGGAACGGAGCCTCTCCGAAATCCCTCATTATTATCAGCATATCAGCTTCGGTGGCAGCTCTGGCGCGAACCCATCTGACGGGCTGGTGGTTGAGAACTGGTGTGCTGTCTCGCCAATGCCTTTACCATGCTGCCCCGTAGGATGGGCCTCCAGGCCTGTCAGCCACGCAGCGCCGATGGTCAACGAACCTGC
>VFZS01000709.1 GCA_016871095.1 Acidobacteriota bacterium | reverse complement strand
GCCCACTTCTCCAGTTCCGGCTTGCGCTCGACCATGTAGTCACCGCCCATGGCGTTGGTGGCCCGGCTCTTGAACAGCAGAAACCACGCGCCCACCGGCCCGTAGGCGTCCTTGAAGCGCACCGGGATGAAGCGCACTTCCTGGCAGGTCATCTCGGCGCCGGCCTGGAGGGTGAAGTAGGCCGAGGAGCCGGAGTTCCATGGCGGATACCAGGCGCGGCCCATGCCCTCGCCCGAGCTGCGCGGCTTGAACACGTGCACCGCGCCGCCCATGGCCACCACGGTGGCCTTGGCCTTGAATACGTACAGCTTGTTCTCGCGCACCGAGAAGCCGATGGCGCCGGCGCAGCGCTCGCCGTCCATGATCGGTCCCACGATGAAGACGCGCTCGAAGATCTGGCCCACGCCGCTCTGTAGCAGCGCGTTCTTGGCCGCTTCGGCCACCACCACCTTGTAGGACTCGCCGTTGATCATGAGCTGCCAGCGGCCCTCATGCACGTAGGCGCCGTTCTCGTCCTTCCAGATGGGCAGGCCCCACTGCTCGAACAGGTGCACGGTGGAGTCCACGTGACGGGCGATGTTGGCCACCAGGTCCTCGCGGGTGACGCCCATGAGGTCGTTGCGGACGTAGTCCACGTAGTCCTTGACGGAGTTCTGGCCGTCCCGCAGCCCTACGTACTGGTTGATGGCCGACAGGCCCATGGCTACGGCGCCGGAGCGGTCCACCGCGGCCTTGTCCACCAGGGCGACCTTCAACCCGTTCTGCTTGGCCCAGTATGCCGCTTCCACGGCGGCCCCGCAGGCGGCCATGCCGCCCCCGAGGATCAACAGGTCGGTTTCGACGACAACTTTCTCAAAATTGGCCATTGTGATCCTCCTCCTACTTCTTCAGCGTGAAGACCTCGGGCAAGCCTACCGAGGCGGGTTCAGTCGCCAGGGCCGGGCTGTCCAGGTCGGTATGAGTGGGGTAGCCCCCCTCCGGAACCGCCGCGCCTTCCGGCGTGGTACGGATGGGGAACTTGAAGCGCTTGATCATGCCATTGCGGAATTTCACCGTCCACATGATCGAGTCCGTCGAGCGCAGCGGCGTGGCGGACGCGCCCATGGGGATGAAGTCGGCGTAGCCCCGCACCTCAACCGCCTGGGTGGGGCAGATCTTTACGCAGTTGTAGCATTCCCAACACATGGAGACGTCTTGGTTGTAGGCCTTCATCGTCTCCTTGTTCAGGACCATCAAGTCGTTGGGGCAAATGTACTGGCAAGCCGTCTTGTCCAGCGCCTTGCACCCGTCGCACTTTTCAGGAATGACGTAGCTTGGCATTCGGCCACCTTTCTTGGTTGTTCAGGTTACCGGCCGCTGAGCCCCCGGTAGGGGTGAGGCGCCGGCTGTGGAGTCTGAGGACAGGGGACCCGCTTCCGGCCTCCGGGGCACGACAGCCGCGTAGCTTGCTTCCGGCAGGCGCCTGCGTTGAGTGCTTCATGGGCTGGAAGAGGGGGACTGCTTAAATTCACAATGTAAACCTGCAATACCCCCCAGCGCAAGTGCCTCCCCGGAGATTCCTCCCCCGGCACACCCTCCTGGGCGCCAGATCCGCCCCCCCCGACCTGCCACCGGACCCTGCCCGGGACCTCAGATCCAGCACCCCCAGACCGCGACTCCTGCTTTTGGCAGGTGTTTCTTTTGCGGGTGCAGCTTATACTTGTACGAAGAGAAGCTTTGGGAGGGTGAAAGGCCATGTCCCTGAAACGGAAGCTGTTGCTGCTGGTGGTACTGGTAGTCCTGACCGCGGTTTTGGCCTTGGGTGCAGCCCCCGGCCCCGTCTCGACCGCCGGCGCCGTGGGTTCGGCTTCGACTAACGTCACGCTTCATCAGATTCTGGAGGCTTGGCGGTACGCCCTGCTTCACCGCTCGCTGCCATCCGCCGAGGGCGGCCTGATGACTTTCGGCAATTCCGGTTACACCGACTACGGCGAGTGGTACACTGATGTCAACTACAGCCCCACCGCCTGGCGGCCGGGAACCGTGGTCACCCTAAACGCCCGGCTGGTGGTCTCCGATCTCTACCTGGAGGGCGTGGCTGCCAGAAAGATCATCGCCGACGGCCTCTGCCTGCTGGTTACCGCCGAGCGCACCTTCGACGCCGACGGCCGCTTCCGGCAAGTCAACGATGAGCGCATGTCCACGCTGATTACCCCCACGGGGCTGCCCATCGAGGGCGGGGTCCAGGGCGCGGCTACTACGCGGTTCGGTTATTACGGATTCCGCACCCCGGTGGACGAGCTCCAGATCGTTTCTCTGGCGGGCGCCCGGCGGCTGGCCGGGCAGCGCGAGGTCCGGTTCAGCCTCAAGTTCCAGCTCCCGCCGGACCTTCCCCCGGGCATTTACCGTTTGCGGCTGGACTACGGCGTCGTCACCAAGGAGAAGCGTTACTACAACCTGAACTGCGACTCCTTTGCCCGGCGCTCGTTCCCCAGAGGCCGCGTCACCGAGTCGCACATCTACTCGCCCCTCATCCGGGCCAGCGGCACGCATGTCTCCGGACGGGCGGTGGATGCCGCCGCCATCAGGCCGCGCCTGCCCTGGGTGCTGCTGAACGCTTACAACTCCAACGGCTACCGGGGGGTGGTGGCCGAGGAGGACAAGGCCCACTTCGGCATCTCCGGACGTAACCTCATCCAGGACGACGTGATCCTGCCGCTGTACAGCAATCCCGCCGACACCCGGAACCGGCTCACCTACAACCTGGAGCCGCAGTTCCCCACCGACACCATCGAGCTGCGGACCAACCTCCCCTGGAACTTCGAGA
>VFZS01000708.1 GCA_016871095.1 Acidobacteriota bacterium | reverse complement strand
CGCCCAGGGAGGAGACCGCCGCGGCCGGCGTGCCGAAAATGCGCACCAGCGTGTTGGCGGCCGAGGGCGCCGCCCCGCTGGCGCGGAAGGCCTGGAGCTCACGGAAGGCCCCCAGGAAGTCCTGGTAGACGCGGGGCTGGTTGTAGTCCACGTCCATGAACATCTTAGTGCCGCGGGTGCCCACGTAGCCGATCTCGACCCGTGTGTTGCGGAGCAACTCCCGCTGGATAGTGAGGCTGTATTGCTGCACGTAGCCGGTGCGGAGCTGGGGATTGAACACCACCACGGAGGTGGAGCGCGTACCGGGCAGGCGCAGCACGGGGGCGCCGGGCTGCTGAGGCAGCGGGATGCCGTCGCTGACGCGAACGTCGGAGTCGGCCACGGAGTTCGGATATACGGGCACAGCCTGGGAGAAGCCGGGCGTGTTGCCGTCGGCGAGGCTGACGGTGGCCCCGATGAGGCGGTCATAGAAGACGCCGTAGCCGGCGCGGATGGCGGTTCTGCCGTCTCCCCAGGGGTCATAAGCCAGACCCAGGCGCGGCGCGAAGTTGTTGCGGTCGTTGTTGTACCACTGGGAGCTGCGCTGGACAGTCAGGTCGGAGATCTGGCTGACCGTGTTCAGCAGAGCGGCCTTGTCCAGGGTGCCCTGGAGGCGGTCCTTCTCCTTGGGCACCGCGTAAAACTCCCAGCGCAGTCCGAGGTTCAAGGTCAGCTTGGCGTTCACCCTCCAGTCATCCTGGAAGAAGTTGCCGCCCTCTCGCAAGAGGGTATTGCGCACGCGAGGGGCGCCGGCCGGCTGGAATTTCTCGAGATCGCTGTAGAAGGTCTGCGTCACCTGGTTCATGCGGCCCAGCAGTTCGTTATACAGATTCTCGAAACGCTGCCGGTCGGCGCTGGAGATGACGGCGGCGCCGGAAGGCCCGATGGTGGCCGGCGGGACGTTGCCGAAGGTGGTGGCAAAGGTGACGTTAGGGTAAATGCCGGCGTCGTTGTAGCCATATTGCTTGGTGAAGCGCCAGCTCCCGCCGACCTTGAAGGTGTGCTTGCCGCGCACGATGCTCAGGTTGTCGGTGATGTCGTTGACCGGGGAGTTGCGGCCCTGGGCGAAGGCGGGGTTCAAGGGATCGGCCCAGGTATTGGCTAGCAGCATGGCCTGGGGCAGGCGGACGCGATTGAAAGCCACGCGGGCGCTCTGGTGGCCGAAACGCAGCTCGTTGACCATGGTGTTGGTAATGGTCCAGTCGGAGCCCGTAGCGTAACCCCAGCGCCTGCCGCCCTGGGTGCCATGGGGCTGGCCGGGGTAGCGCGCGTCGGCGCCGTTGAGCGAGTCGATGAAGCTGTTGCGCTGCCAGCTCAAGCGGAAGAACACCCGATTGCGACTGGACAGGTTGTGATCGGCGCGGATGGTGAACTGGTCCTCGAAGTTGTTGTTGGGGTTGTTGAAGCGGAAACCGGCGGAGTTCAGGCCGTCGCCCACGTCGTAGTTGTTGGGATCCGGCAGCAGCTTGAGGATGTCGGCGACCTTGGGGTCGATGCCCTTCCTGCGGGGATCGTTGCCCACGATGTCGAAGCTGCGGATGTCGGTGCTGCCGGGCGCTCTCCAGCGGAACAGGCCGCGCTTGGCGTCCGGGGTGAGGACAGTGCGGTTGCGCACGATCTCCTGGCGGGTGCGGCGGCCCTGGTAGTTGCCGAAGATGAAGGTGCGGTCCTTGAGAATGGGCCCGCCCAGCGAGCCGCCGAACATGTTCTGGATGAACTTGGGCCGGCTGATGGCCGGCACGGCGGAGTTGTTGAAGAAGTTGTTGGCGTGCAGCACGTGGTTGCGGAGGTAGTCAAAGGCATTGCCAGACCACTGATTGGTGCCCGAGCGGGTGATGAGCTCGATCTGGGCGCCGGCGCTGCGTCCGAATTCGGCCTTGCCGCCGCTGCTGACTACCCGGAATTCACCCACTGAGTCGGTGTTGTTGGCGGTCAGGCTCAGCCCCATGCGCGGAACCACGGAGTCGTTGACGTCGATGCCGTCCAACTTGGAGTTGTTGCTGCCCTGGCGCAGACCGTTGACCCGCGAGAAGGTGGTGTCGCCCGGATCGATCTGGACTCCGGTCTGGAACACCGCCAGGATGATAGGCGCGCGGCCCAGTTGGGGCAACACCTCAATATCGCGCATAGTGACTGCGCGCGAGATCTGCGCTTCGGTGGTCTGCACGCGGACGGCATTGGCTTCGACCACCACGCTTTCGGTCACCGCGCCGACCTCCAGCCTCACGATCTCGGAGACCGTGGCGCCCACGTTGAGCTCGATGTTGGAGACGACGGCCTTGCGGAAACCCGCCGCCTCCACGCTAAGCGTGTAGTTGCCGGGTTGCAGCGAGGGGAAGATGAACAGGCCCTCGGCCGTAGCGGCGGCCTCCGCCCGGGCCTGAGTCCGGTTGTTGACCACGGACACCTGGGCGCCTGGAACCACCGCTCCCGTGGCGTCCTGAACCATGCCTTCCAGTCGCGAGGTGGAAACCTGAGCCTGCGCCAGGGAACACACCAGCAGCAGGATGGTGCAACCGCACACGATTCCTCTTGGGATGCGAGACATACCCCTAACCTCCATAACCCTAACCAAGTCAGCGTGTAGGCACGCCGCGCACCAACCCAGCAGTCTGGCGTGCGTCGAGCTACTGGGGGCATTTGTACTACATTCGCGGGGACATGTCAAGAAGAAACGGGGCACCCCAATCCGTCGGTAGCTGCCAGGAAGGCAGGCCTCGGGGCTGCCGCGGAGCCATGGCGCCAGAGAACGGTCTCGTCGTGAAGCGCCGTGGC
>VFZS01000707.1 GCA_016871095.1 Acidobacteriota bacterium | reverse complement strand
TCCGCTCGCTGCAGGCCGGTCAACTCCGAGACGCGCAAGCCGGTTTGCACGGCAACCAACAGTAAGGCGTGGTCGCGGCGCCCGAACCAAGTGCGGGGATCGGGCGCCGCCAGTAAGGCGTCGATCTCCGGGCGCGTCAGAAAGGAGATCAACGCCCGCGGGTGCCGCTTCCCGGGGATGGCCAGTACGCGTTGGATCTGCGCGGCATGGGACGGCTCCTCGTAGGCGGCATAGTGGAAGAAGGAGCGGATCGCGGTCAACCGGAGGTTGCGACTGCGGGCCGTGATCCCGCGCCGCTGTTCCAGGTCATCCAGGAAGGCCGCGATTAGGGGGGCATCGATCGCCGTGAACGCGAGGCACGCCGGCGGCGTGTGCAGCTGCTGGTGTGCGAAGCGGAGCAGCAGGCGGAAGGTGTCCCGGTAGGAACGGATCGTGTGCGGGCTCACCTGCCGCTGCCGCAGGAGGCGCTGGGTGAAGAAGCCTTCCAGTAACCCGGCCAGAGTCGCGCGGGGCTTCATGATCGCCCCTCCCAGCGCGCTTCGAGCCGCTGCACGGCCCAGCCCATCAGTTCGGGACAGGCCGTCAGGTACCAGTAGGTGTCCGCCACGTGCACATGCCCCAGGTAGGTTGACAGGAGGGGCAGCCGGCGCTCGACGTCCTGCCCCGCCCGGTACCACTGCACCAGCGTCTGGACCGCGAACCGGTGACGGAAGTCGTGGAGCCGGGGGCCGTGACTGGCGGCTGCCCCGCGGAGGCCGATGTGTCGGGACAGCGCATAGAAGGTGCGCCGGATGTCACCACCGTCCAGCCGCGTGCCGCGGCTGGAGACGAAGAAGGCGGCGGCGGGCCGGCCGGCCAGAAACCGATCCCGTCGGGCCGCGTACGCGGCCAGCACGTGCTGGGTCGAGGCATGGAGGGCACCAGACGCGTCTTGCCAAACTTCGTGCCGCGAATGGTGAGCAGGCCGGCCACCAGGTCAACATCGGCGGTTTGCAGGTTGCGCGCCTCGCTGATGCGCAAGCCGGTCACCGCCAACAGCCCCAGGAGACCGTGGTACGTGCGCCCGCGCAGCCCGTGCGCCGGCGGGAGCTGCTGGGCGGCCTGGAGCAGGCGTTGGATCTCGTCGTCACTGTACAGGTACGGCCGCGCCCGGCCAGGGCGGTGCGGGAGCAGGCCCCACGGCGGCACCTCGGTGTGGGGGTCCTGCGCGCTCCAGTGCCGGGCAAAGCCCCGGACGAAACTGAGCCGCCGGGCCCATTCCACCGGGCGGGCCGCCGGATTTTGCTGCGCCCAGTGCAGGGCCAGCGCGATGGTGAGGTGAGACGCGCCGCTGGCTTCGAGAAACGAGGCGAAGTGCAAGAGGGCGACCTTCGCATCGCAGAGCTTGAACCCCAAGCTGCGGCGCAGCTGGATGTAGTCCTCGACTGCTTGACGCCAGGTACTCATCGCGCGCCTCCCGGCCATGCCAAGGCGAGGGGCGCCAGAGCAGCGAGGTCCACTTTGGCATAGAGCGCGGTCGTCTGGGGACTCCGATGGCGCAGCAGTTCTCCAATCTCCGCAAGCGATGCCCCGTGCCGGAGGAGCTGGCAGGCGAGGCTATGGCGGAACTGGTGGGCCCCCTTCCGCGGCGCATCAATCCCCGCGCGGGCCAGCGCCTGCCGCACAACGGAGTCGATCGCCTGCGAGCCCTTGAAGCTTCCGGCGGGTGCCCGCCCCCGGAGAAACACGCAACGGCTGGCGCCCCGCGGCCGTCCGTCCTGCACGTACGCAGCGATCGCCGCCCCGACCGCCACAGGGAGGGGCAGTTGGGACGCGCGGCCCCCCTTGCCGCGCACCGTGATCCACCCGGCGTGCCAATCCAGGTCCTCCAGCGTGAGCGCGACGACCTCCCCCGCCCGCAACCCCAGGCGCGCGAGGAGCAGGAGGATCGCGTAATCGCGGCGGCCCACCGCTGTCTGCCGGTTGCAGGCGGCCAACACCGCCTCCACCTGGCTGGGCGGCAGGGCGCGGGGCACCGTCGAGAGCGACCAGTTTGCCACGGCGGGCACACACGCGGCCAGGTCCGTGGGAAGCTCGCCACGATAGCGGGCGAAGCGCAGGAACGCCCGCAGCGCAGTGGTCATCAATTGCACCCGCTTACTGCGCAGCGTGGCCGCCCGACGCTGGACAAATCCCGTGACGTCCGCGGCGCAGAGCGCGGACAGCTCGACCGGACCGGCCCCGAACCGCGCGGTCAGAAACTCGCCCGCGAATCCCAGGTAGGCGACCAGCGTCGCCGGGGCGAGGGCGCGTTCCTGCTGCAAATAGCGCCGAAAGGTGTCGTGCAGTTGGTCCGCGGGCGTGGGTGTCGGCACCGCCGGCTCCGGAATCACCCCCTGCCTATGCAGCAGATTCCAGAGCCGCTTCAACCCTGCCCGATCGCCGCGTCGAGGGCGCCGATGCCGTGCGCGGGATCGCAGGTAGGATGGGAAAAGGTCGGCGGTGATCTCCGGTGCTGGGATCTGACGTTTGGCCAGCCAGTGGCTGAAGCCAGCAACCAGACGGATATGGAACTCCGCCGTCTGCTGGGCGTAGCCTTCGGCGTGCATCTCAGCCGCAAAGGCATCGATGTACGGACCCAGCGGGCCCTCATGCAGGCGCTCAACTGTTCGGGGATCTCTGAAAAAGTGATGGGTCATGTGTCTCCTCCTTGTGAGATGGGTTACTGGGAGGAGACACCAAACTATGCCGGGCGCGCAACTCTGAAGCAGGCCATACATGGGGCGACGGCCACTCCACCCGGCATAGTCCGGAACCCGGAATAGTGCCGCAGGTCGTGAC
>VFZS01000706.1 GCA_016871095.1 Acidobacteriota bacterium | reverse complement strand
CCATTCAATCCCCATAACCCGGCCTGACGTTGCGGTTTAGCTCACCGCCCGGTTCCCTCGCCGGGCGGACCGGAGCTGCCCGTCTGAGCCGAGAATCGTGGTCCGCCCGCCGAAGGAACCTTATGCAGTCCCCGCGAAAGCGCAACTATTTCTCCCCCCTTTTCAACGGCTTGCCCGCGTGCGGCGCTCCCCGCGCGGCCGCCCTGTGGTTATGATCGAACCAGAGTGCGGTCCCTGGAAACGGGGGCCGCGACGCGCGCACGGTTCCGGAACCCGTCATCGTCGTTCAGGTGCACTCTGCGCCTTTCGGCCTCCTGCCGGAGGGCTGCCCGCCCCGAACTGAAATGGGAGAAGGGCGGCAGTAGAAGGGAATCGATTCCACAGCAGAGACCAGGAGGTCGGAGCAAGTCGGCCAGTTCGGTCTTCACCATACGAAGCTGGAAGAACCCTCTGGGTTCCTTCTCCCCCGGCCGGCGGCACAACGCCGCTCCCGGTCTTTCGCACCCCGCCGGGCGTTCCCCAAGTGGACGCCCGGCGCGCGACGATGCCACCATACCCGCCGCCTGTCAACCCCCTCAGAATCTGCGGCTCCACTCCCGCGGCCAGCGCTCGATAACCACTTTTTTGTCCGTGTAGAACTCCACCGCGTCGCGCCCCTGCGCGTGCAGCACTCCGAAGAAACTGCCCTTCCATCCGCTGAAGGGGAAATACGCCAGCGGCGCCGCCACGCCGATGTTCACGCCCACATTCCCGGTGGGAACCTGGTGGCGGAACTTCCGCGCCGCCGCGCCGTCGGTGGTGAAGATCGAAGCCGCGTTGCCGTAGGAGTTGCGCGCGATCAGCGCCATCGCTTCGTCCAGATGCGCAGCGCATATCAGGCTCAGGACGGGCCCGAAAATCTCCGTCTCGGTCAGCGAGCTGGAAGACGGGACGCCATCGAGCACGGTCGGCCCGACGAACGCCCCGCGCGGGTAACCCTCGATCTTCACGCCCCTCCCGTCCAGCACCGGGGCCGCGCCTTCGCCGATGCCCTGCCCGATCAGACCTTCGATCCGCGCCTTGCCAGCGGGCGTGATGACCGGCCCCATCTGCACGCCGTCGTCGAGCCCGCAGCCAACCTTGAGCGAACCCGCCACGCCCGCGATTGCGTCACGAAACCACCCCCGCGCCTCCCCAATCGTGACCGCCACCGAGACCGCCAGACAGCGCTGGCCGGCGCACCCGAAGGCGCTGTCGGAGATGATCTGCGTGGTGCTCTCCCGGTCGGCGTCCGGCAGGATCACCGCGTGGTTCTTGGCGCCGCCCTGGCACTGCACGCGCTTCCCATTCGCCGCGGCGCGCGCGTAAACGTAGCGCGCCACCGGAGAGGATCCCACGAAACTGATCGCCGCCACCGCGGGGTGGTCCAGCAGCGCGTCCACCGCGGGCTTGCCGCCGTGGACCAGACTGACCACGCCGCGCGGCAGCCCGGTCTGCTCGAGCAGCTCGAAGCAGCGCGCGATGCTGAGCGGCACTCGCTCGGAGGGCTTCAGCACGAAGGTGTTCCCGCAGGCCACCGCGTAGGGCAGAAACCAGAACGGGATCATGGCGGGGAAGTTGAACGGAGTGATGGCCGCCGCCACGCCCAGCGGCTGGCGGATCAGGATCTCGTCGATGCCGCGGGCCGCCTCTTCCAGGTTGTAGCCCTGCATCAGGGTTGGGATCCCGCAGGCCACCTCGACGTTCTCGACGGCCCGGCGCAGCTCGCCACGGGATTCCGCCAGCGTCTTGCCGTTCTCCAGCGTGATCAGCCGCGCGATCTCCTCGAAGTGCTCCTCGAGAAGCTGCTTGAGGCGGAACAGGTGCTGAATCCGCTCACCCGGCGGCGCCGCGCGCCACTGGGGAAATGCCCGCGCCGCCGCTTCGACCGCCGCGGCGACGTCCGCGGCCGCGCCGGCCGGCGCGCGCGCCAGCACCTCGCCAGTCGCCGGATTGAGCACCTCACCGCCGGCTTCTCCAGAAGGCCGGCGCCACTCCCCGTCGATGTAGTTGCGTACTTCCCACGGAGCAGACATGATTTCACCTTTCCGGCGCGGCTGCACCCATGACGGGTTGACCCACATAGCGCGCCGCAACGTCGCCGTTGCGCAACACAACCGCCTCCTTACTCCATACAATTCTTCCACGGCTTCGAAGCGCGCGCCACAACTCGGCTAGACTGGAAGACATGCGGACACTGTGTCTTCTCCTGGTCGCGGCCTGGAGCGCCGCGGCGCAACTGCCGGATTTCTACAAGACCGTCACGCGCGTCCAATGGGTGGTGCGTGATGTCGACCGCGTGGCGGAGGGGTGGAACAAGACCGGGCTGGCCAGGATCCAACCAGCCGTCGAGGCGGACCTGCCCGAGGTGCAGTACCGCGGGAAGCCGACCGCGGTCCGCGTGCGCCTGGCCGCCGGCGTTTTCGGCGATGTCCCGGTGCACCTCATCCAGCCGCTGGGCGGCGAGAACGCGTACTCCGAGTTCCTTAAGAAGCACGGCGACGGCGTTTTCAGCCTGCTGCACCGCACGGCGACACTCGAAGCCTTCCAGCATGAAGTGCAGCGGCTGCACGCACTGGGCGTCAGCGTGCTGCAAGGGGGCACCGTGGGAGGCGGCGCGGGCCACTACGCCTACCTCGACACCGAGCCACAGGGTAAGTACGTGCTGGGCATCTACTACGCGCCCCCGGAGATGGAAGGCGACATCAGCCCGGCGGGCGGCAAGGTCTCGCAGTACGCCTTCGTGGTGCGCGATCAGAAGGCGGTCTCGGCCTACTGGGGGAAACTGGGCTTCCCCGCCATGACTT
>VFZS01000705.1 GCA_016871095.1 Acidobacteriota bacterium | reverse complement strand
CGGGCCGTCTGGTGCGCTGGCGGGAAGACGAGTTGTGCCAGACGCTGGCGGCGCAGGGCCAGCCGGTATGCGCCGCGGATATCCGCGCCACGGGCGATCTGTGGCCGGAGTTCGGCCGCCATCACCCCCGCTACGCACGCTCGCACAACGACGAGGAGAACTACGCCTGGGCCGGGCTGATGTTGGGCCGTCCGCTGGCGGGCCAGCGCGTCACCGACATCCTGGCGCTGGCCGCCGCCGTGCGCGCGCACGCGCCGCTCCAAGGCCGGCGCCTCGCGCTGGCCGCCCTGGGCAAGATGACCGTACCGGCGCTGTTCGCCGCCGGGCTCGATGGCCAGATCAGCTCGCTCTATCTCGCCGGCGGTCTGGTCTCGTTTCAGAACGTCTTCGAGACCGAGAATCACGACCACGCGTTCGCCAACTTCGTGCCCAACCTGTTGCGGCATACGGACCTGCCCGAGGTGGTGGCGTCGCTGGCGCCGCGGCCGGTGGTGCTGGCCGGCGCGGTGGATGCTCGCAACCGGCGGATGGACTCGGAGTCCCTCAGGCGCCTGCACGCGGGTAGCAACCACGTGCGGGTGGTGGAGGAGGCGAAGTGGGAGGTCGTTTCGCTATCCTCCATCTGATTGTCCCTCAAAGACTTACGGGGGCATGTTGACACTCGCCTTCGCAGAGTGCTAATAATGGATAGCAGGCTCGGACGCTCGGCCGAGCCGGGTGGTAACACCCAAGACAGCAGACTATTCGATGGAGGCATGAGTATGAACATTCGGCCACTCTACGACCGAGTAGTAGTGAAACGAATCGAAGAGCAGGAAGTCCGTCAGGGCGGAATCATTATCCCCGACTCGGCCAAAGAGAAGCCCCAGGAGGGCGAAGTGGTGGCCGTCGGGCAGGGCAAGCGCCTGGAGAACGGCAAGCTCGTTCCCCTGGACGTGAAGGCCGGTGATCGGATTCTGTTCGGCAAGTACTCCGGCAGCGAGATCAAGCTCGGCGCCGACGAGTACGTGATCATGCGCGAGGACGAGGTGCTGGGCATCCTCGAGGGCGCGAAGGAGTAGAGGAGAAGGAGTTCAGGAGACACATCTATGGCAGCCAAGCAGATTATTTACAGTGAAGCCTCCAGGCAGGCCATCCTGCGCGGCGTCAACCAACTGGCCGAGGCGGTGAAGGTCACCCTCGGTCCCAAGGGCCGCAACGTGGTTCTGGAGAAGAAGTTCGGCGGGCCCACCATCACCAAGGACGGCGTGACGGTGGCCAAGGAAATCGAGTTGAAGGACCCGCTGGAGAACATGGGCGCGCAGATGGTGCGCGAGGTCGCCTCGAAGACCTCCGACGTGGCCGGCGACGGCACCACCACGGCCACCATCCTGGCCCAGTCCATCTTCCGCGAAGGCGTGAAGAGCGTGGCCGCCGGGGCCAATCCCATGGCCCTGAAGCGCGGCATCGAGAAGGCCGTCGAGCACGTGGTGGGAGGGATTCAGGATCTCAGCAAGCCGGTCACCGGTGAGATGATCGCCCAGGTGGGCGCCATCTCCGCCAACGGCGACGCCACCATCGGCAAGATCATCGCCGAGGCCATGCAGAAGGTGGGCAAGGACGGCGTCATCACGGTCGAGGAAGCCAAGACCATGACCACCGAGCTGGACACGGTGGAGGGTATGCAGTTCGACCGCGGCTACCTCTCGCCCTACTTCATCACCGATGCGGACCGCATGGAGTGCGTCCTGGAAGAACCGCTGATCCTGATCCACGAGAAGAAGATCAGCAACATGAAGGACCTGCTGCCGCTGCTCGAGCAGATCGCGCGCTCGGGCCGGCCGCTGCTGGTCATCGCCGAGGAAGTCGAGGGCGAGGCCCTGGCCACCCTGGTGGTCAACAAGCTGCGCGGCACGCTGGCCGCCTGCGCGGTGAAGGCCCCCGGTTTCGGCGACCGCCGCAAGGCCATGCTCGAGGACATCAGCATCCTCACCGGCGGCAAGCCCATCATGGAAGAGACCGGCATCAAGCTGGAGGGCGTCCGCCTGGACGACCTGGGCAAGGCCAAGCACGTGGTGATCGACAAGGACAACACCACCATCGTCGAGGGCGCGGGCAGCACCAAGTCCATCGAGGGCCGCATCAAGCAGCTCCGCACCCAGATCGATGAGACTACTTCCGACTACGACCGCGAGAAGCTCCAGGAGCGTCTGGCCAAGCTGGCCGGCGGCGTGGCGGTGATCAAGGTCGGCGCGGCCACCGAGACCGAGATGAAGGAGAAGAAGGCCCGCGTCGAGGATGCGCTGCATGCAACCCGCGCGGCGGTCGAGGAAGGCATCGTGCCCGGCGGCGGGGTGGCCCTGCTGCGCTCGGCCGGCAAGCTGGGCGAGCTCGAGCTCGGCGGTGACGAGCAGATCGGCGTGAACATCGTGAAGCGCTCCTGCGAGGAACCCCTGCGGCAGATCGTGGGCAACGCCGGCTTCGAGGGCGCCATCGCGGTGGAGACAATCCGCGCCAACAGCGAGGCCAACTTCGGCTTCAACGCCGAGACCGCGGTATACGAGGACCTGGTGGCGACGGGCGTCATCGACCCCACCAAGGTGGTCCGGACGGCGCTTCAGAACGCCTCCTCCATCGCCGCTCTGATGCTCACCACCGAGGCCCTGGTGGCCGAGATCCCCGAGAAGAAGAGGGATCCCATGCCCGGCGGCCACGGCCACGGCCCCGACATGGACTACTAGTCCGCTCCCTGACGGTCGCGGCTCCGTTCCGAGCCGCGAGTGAGCGAGCGGTCAGATCATTCCAGCCGCCCCGCCCGTGCGGGGCGGCTTTTTCTTTGGCTCCGCCTGACT
>VFZS01000704.1 GCA_016871095.1 Acidobacteriota bacterium | reverse complement strand
GCCTCTACCTCAACCTCCAGGTCCGAGGTGGGCGGGTGCAGGGCCAGTTTAGCCTTCACTTGGCTGGCCTGGGCCAGGTCGTTCATGAAGGCCTGGCAGTCGGGGCCGAAGTCGTGGCAGCTCTGCCGCCGGATGTGGTGAGCGATCATGTCGCAGGCGGCGTCGATGCTGACGTGTTCGAGGTTAATCACCAGGTCGTAATGCGAGGGGTCGCCCCAGTCCACCCCATAGAGATAGTGCGTCCACTTCTGGCGGTCCTGGTCCATCCGCTGGATGTAGGCTACCGCCTCGCTCCGGTTCAGCCTGAGCCGGTCCTGGCACATCTTGATGCGGAACTCCAGGGGAGCGATGATTCTGAGGCGAAACACCGGACCGCCCGGGCGGAGCAGCAGATGGCCGGCGTTGCCGTGGTAGACGACCCTTCCGGTGCGAACCTCCTCGGTGAGCGCCGCCTGGATCAGGGTCAGGTAGAGATACTTGCGGTGCTGGAACCGCTCCAGCAGGGTGGGGGGCTTCTCCAGGGCATTGCGGAGCTCCTCCTGTGAAACGCCGCTGGCGGCGGCCCGCTCTACAATCACATCCCGGTCGATGCAGCGGTATTCGAGTTGCTGAGCCAGACACTCGGCCAGGATCTTGCCGCCGCTGAAAGTGCCCCTGGAAACGGTGATGACCGACATAAACCCTCCTCGAACCTTCCCGTCTTCATGATACCCGGCGGTGCGCCGGTGAAGCCAGATTCGGGATGCTATGATAGCCCATTGACGCCCCATCGCGCCAGCCCGAGCGGAAGAGTCTCCCTGGTCGGGGCCGGCCCCGGCGACCCCGATCTGCTCACCGTGAGAGCCGCCGAACTGCTTCGGAACGCCGAAGTGGTGGTCTACGATCGGCTGATTCAGGAGCGCGTGCTGACGCTGGCAAGTCTCTCTGCCGAAAGGATTTACATGGGCAAGGCGGCCGGCCGCCACGACTCTCGGCAGGAGGAGATCAATGCCCTGCTGGTGCGCAAGGCCCTCGAGGGGAAGCGGGTGGTCCGCCTCAAGGGGGGGGACCCGTTTCTGCTGGGCCGGGGCGGCGAGGAGGCCGAGTACCTGGCTGAGCACGGCGTCCCGTTCGAAGTCGTTCCCGGGATCTCCTCGGCCCTGGCGGCGCCCCTGCGCGCCGGCATCGCCGTCACCCACCGCGAGCTTGCCTCTTCCGTGACCATCGTCACCGGTCACGAGTGTGGCCGGGAGAAGAGCCGCCTCGACTGGGAAGCGCTCAGCCGCATGGAAACGCTGGTCTTTCTCATGGCCGTGCACAACGCGGGCTGCATCGCGGACCACCTCATGGCGCGGGGCCGCAGTCCCTCCACCCCTGCGGCGATGATTCAGCAGGCCTTCTGGGGCGGGGAGCGTGTCGTGATGGCCACGCTGGGAACCCTGGCCGAGGAGGTTCAGCGGGCCGGCATCCAGCCGCCCGCGACGCTGGTCATCGGCGAGGTCGTGCGCTTGCGCGAGAAGCTGCGGGGTTTCCTCGAAGGCCTGCCATGAGCTACCTGGTAAGCCTGACGCTGGAAGGCCGGCCCGCGGTGGTGGTGGGCGCCGGGCAGGTGGCCCGTCGCAAGGTCGAGGGACTGCTCCAGGCCGAGGCTGCGGTCACGGTGGTGGCGCCGGGGATCTGCGCGGAGATCCAGGCCCTGGCTGATGCGGGCCGGGTGGCGCTGCGCCGGGAGCCTTACGGGAAAGAGTGTCTGGCGGGGGTGTCCCTGGTGATCGCCGCGACCAACCACGCGGCGGTGAACGCCCAGGTGGCCCGCGACGCGCGGGAACTGGGCATCCTGGTCAATGTGGTGGACCGGCCCGCGCTCTGTACATTCACCTTGCCCGCCACGCTGCGGCGCGGCGACCTCACTGTGGCTGTGGCCACTGGCGGCCGCTGCCCGGCGCTGGCCAGCGCCGTCAGAGAGGATCTGGAGGCGCAGTTCGGGGACGAGTACGGCGAAGTGGTGGCCCTGCTGGGGCGGCTTCGCGAACAACTGATGGCGGCGGGCTGGGAGGGGTTTCGAGTGCGGCAGGCCCTCATCTCGCTGTATCGCGCGGGACTGCCCGAGCTGATCGCTGCCGGAGACCAGGCCGGCGTCCGCAAGCTCGTGGCGGCGTTCACCGGGCTACAGCCGTAGCTCGCTCGCAAGGTAGAAGTAGTTGGCCCCGCGCGCCGCGGGGCCGGGCGCCTGGCGCTGGACGAATCCGCCGGTCTGGAAGCGCAGGTAGCCAACCTCCAGCTCCCAACAGGACAGCGTTCTCCATCTCGCGATCCACTCCCAGTACTGGCCGATGTGCGCGCCCGAAGCGCCGGTGCGGTCCCGGCGGCCCGTGCCGCGCCACTCATCGCGGCTCGCCGCCAGCCAGTATGCCCTGGGAATAAAGGACACCTCGACGCTGGTGAGCGGTTTCACCACCAGCCGCGCGCCCGGCGTGTTCAGGTTGGACCTCGAGAAGATCCCCAGGATGCCGGTGGGTCCGATCTCGAAACGCCGCGCCCCGAACAGCGTGTCGAACGTGCCGTCCCGCGTGTCGTTAGGATCGCGGTCGCCACTGGCGTAGAGATACTGAAAGAGCAGCAGGGGCTGCCAGCGGGTACGCCAGCGGTGTCCGAACTCGGCCACCTGGAGATGAGCGAAGTGGTCCTGTCCGCGGGCCTTGCCGAACTGCCAGGCGGACTCGGCCTCGTACACCCACCCGGCCTCCGGATTGAAGTGCACGCGGCCGCCGACCGTGCCCAGGTTCCGCCGCCTCGCACCGGCCGCTTTCTCGCTCTCCCACAGGTGGAAGTAGTACAGCTCGCGGCGCAGGCCCGGCCGGCGC
>VFZS01000703.1 GCA_016871095.1 Acidobacteriota bacterium | reverse complement strand
CTAGTCCCAACTCAAGCGTGATTTTTTCAGAACCCTGAGCAGAATGGCTCGAAATGCCCGATCCCTGTGGGTAGAATGTGTTTGACAGAAGACACGTCCTCCCGCAGGAAAGGGCATTTCGAGTGAACAGCAAGGATAGCAGAATCCTGGTGCGGCGCAAGCGCCATCTGAGCCAACGCCTCGGGCCAAGAGCGTGGGAGGATCAGCCCAGGCCGATGCTGGCGGCCCGCAACATTCAGTACGAGATGGCGGACCGGACGCGGGCAATCTCTTGTGGCGGCGTGGGGGCGTTCCACGTGCTGGCGCAGCGCGTGGGGTTGGTCAAGGCACTCGACCGCCGGCTTCATCTGCTGAAGGTGCATCTGCCGTATCACGAGTCGGACCACGTGCTGAACCTGGCGTACAACTCCCTGACGGGTGGGACGGCTCTGGGCGACATCACGCTGCGGCGGACCGACGAGGCCTACCTCGACGCGCTGGGGGCCGAGCGGATCCCGGCCCCGACGACGGCGGGGGACTTCGCTCGGCGGTTCGCGGAGGCCGACGTGGTGCGCCTGCTCGACACGGTGAACGAGCTTCGCCCCAAGTTGTGGCGGCGGCGCCTCTCGCGTGCGGAGCGGCGGCTGGCGGTGGTGGAGGCGGACGGGCTGGTGGCGCCGACGACGGGCGAGTGCAAGGAGGGGATGGACATGGCCTACAACGGCGTGTGGGGCTACCATCCGCTGCTGGTGTCGCTGGCGAACACGGGCGAGCCGCTGTACCTGGTGAACCGGCCGGGCAATCGTCCGTCGCACGAGGGGGCGGCGGCGTGGTTGGACCGGGCGGCCAGGCTGGTGCGGGGTGCCTTCGCGAAAGTGTGCTTCCGGGGGGACACGGACTTCGCACTCACGGTGCACTTTGACCGGTGGAGTGCGGCAGACATCGGCTTCGTCTTCGGGCTCGACGCGATGGCGAACCTGAAGGCAATGGCGAACGGCCTTGAAGAACGCCGCTGGAAGCCCCTGAAGCGGCGAATCAAGCGGATCGTCCAGACCGAGCCGCGGCGGCGCCCCGGGAACGTCAAGGAGCGCATTGTCCGCGAGCGGGAATACGACAACATCCGCCTGGTGAGCGAGCACGTGGCCGAGTTCCCCTACCAGCCCACGGCCTGCCAGCGCGCCTACCGCGTGGTCGTGCTGCGGAAGAACCTCTCGGTGGAGAAGGGCGAGCGCATGCTCTTCGACGACGTCCGCTACTTCTTCTACATCACGAACTGGACGGACCGGACGGCGGAGGAGATCGTCTTCTTCGCCAACGACCGGTGCAACCAGGAGAACCTCATCGAGCAGCTCAAGAACGGCGTCCATGCCCTGCGGATGCCGGTGGACGACCTGGTCTCGAACTGGGCCTACATGGTGATGGCCTCGCTGGCGTGGACGCTCAAGGCCTGGTTCGCCCTTTTGGTGCGGGACGGCGAGCGACGCGAGGAGTTGCTGCGCATGGAGTTCCGCCGGTTCCTGCATGCCATCGTCATGGTGCCGTGCCAGATCGTTCGAGGGGCTGGGCGGGTCCTCTACCGCATCCTGGGCTACACCGACTGGACGCGCACCTTCCTGCGCACCTTCGACCGGCTTCGACAACTGGAGTTCACGTAGTCCCCTAGCGGACGACAACGACGCGTTCCGCGGTGGGAGTGACCGGGAAGCTCTGTCGCTGCCGAAGCGGAACCCCAGCCCCCAGTGCTCGGGAGGCCCAGAACCGCATGCGATTCCGAGCCGCGCGCCCAGTTAGCGGTACCTGCGTGCCCGGAGGCACCTCAACGCACCCTCCGCTCTTGCACTCTTTGGGGTAATGCGCTTGATTAGGGGCTAGTTGGCTTTCTCTTGCTTGAGGCGCTGGACCTCGTCGTGGACCCCAAGAGCCAGCAAGTGATAGGCAATCCTGCGCACGGTGGGAAGTGGGTGGCCGACTGCTTCTGAGCGTCCTGCTTACAGGCCGAGCAGCCGCTCGGCGTTTCGCCAGCCGATCTTCTCATAGGCTTCGCGGGAGATGTGGCCGCCCTCGACGGCGGAGCGGAGGAACTCCACGAGCGGCGTCTGGTTCGTCGGCGCACAGATGTCGGTGCCGAAGAACAGGCGGTCCTGGAACTCCTCGAGGAAGCGGTGGCCGAAGGCGGGGTCGCGGCTGACGGCGTTGTGGCCGCTGCCGGCGGACAGGTCGCCGCACAGGTTGGGACAGCTCCGCATCAACTCGACCACGCGACCGCTCTCGGTGACTGGCCCCTTGGGATAGCCGCCGCGCGCGGCCTCGGTCACATCGCCGCTGATCTCGGCCCAGAAGGGCTGCGAATGGCCGAGGAAGATGAGCTTCGGCAACCTCTTGAGCGCAGCTTCGAGGCGGGGGAGGCCCAGCTCGTCGAAGAGGCCGTAGGTGGCCCCGATCTGCGTGGCGAGGTGAAACGTGACAGGGAGGCCGCACGCCTCGCAGTGGGCGAGGAAGTTCAGCACGCGTGGGTCGTCGAAGGGCAGGTTCGCGCACACCTCGCCCACGCCCTTACAGCCCTGGCCCTTGAAGTATTCGAGCATCGGCGTGAAGTTCGCCTCTGGTGAGTTCGTGAGCATCCGGGGGTCGGGATTGCAGAACGGGACGAACCGGCCCGGGTGCCGGGCCACGACGTCGAGACACTCGTCCTGCGAGAGATTGTGATGGGCGCACTCGGGCGCGCCGCCGGGCAGGATGACGCCCAGGCGGATGCCGCGGGCGTCGTGCATGGCCATGAGTTGCTCCGGCGTGGCATACGTCTCGCCGTTGGGCCGCAGCGGCCCGGCCCGCACGGTCGTGTGCACGTGGATGTCGATCAGCACG
>VFZS01000702.1 GCA_016871095.1 Acidobacteriota bacterium | reverse complement strand
ATCCAGGCCACGCTCAGGCCCAGGGTGGCGTTTCCCTCGGAATATTCCCGGCCGCCCCGGCGGTGGTACAATGCACCCGAACGAGGGGGCCATGGCTCCAGCCCGATGGCGGCGGGTTGAGGAACTCTACGATTCCGCCGTCCGCCTCGAACCCGGCAGGCGGCGCGCCTTCCTTGCCAAAGCCTGCGCCGGCGACGAGCCCCTGAGGCAGGAAGTCGAATCGCTGGTGGCCGCCTTCGAGCAGGCCCGCGATTTCCTGGACACCCCGGCCCTGGAGGTCATGGCCGCGGAGTCCTCAACTGACGAAGCGCCAGCCGAGCCGCAAGCGCTCCCCGCCGGATTGCGGATCGGGCCATACCTGATCCTGGGCGCCCTGGGCCGCGGCGGGATGGGCGAGGTCTACCAGGCCACCGACACCCGCCTGGGCCGTGACGTCGCGCTCAAGTTCCTGCCCGAGGAGTCCGCTCGGGACGCGCACGCCCTGGAGCGGTTTACCCGCGAAGCTCGCGCCGTTTCTGCGCTGAACCATCCCCACATCTGCGTCCTCCACGATATCGGCGAGCACCAGGGCCGGCCCTTTCTGGTGCTGGAGCTGCTGGAGGGTCAGTCACTCAAGGACCGCCTGGCCGCGGGGCCGCTTTCCCCCGGCGAGGTGCTGGAACTCGCCCTCCAGATCACCGGCGCCCTGGAGGCCGCTCATGCGCGAGGCATAGTTCATCGCGACATCAAGCCCGGCAACATCTTCTTGACCGGCGCGGGACACGCCAAGATCCTGGACTTCGGCCTGGTGAAGCTGCTGTCGGAGAGGTCGGATGAGGCATCAGAGGATGCGGGAGAATCGGCCGGCAGGCGAAACCGCCTGCCCCACGAGGACACGCTGAGCGGAAGCGGCGTGGCCCTGGGCACGCTGTCGTACGCCTCGCCGGAACAGGTCCGCGGTGAGGCGGTGGATGCCCGAACGGATTTGTTCTCCCTCGGCGTGACGCTGTATGAAGCCGCCACCGGCTGCTCCCCGTTCCACCGCGCCACGCCGGAGGCCACCCTCGAAGCGATTCTCGAGCACCAGCCCGCCAGGGTGCGCGCGCTGAACCCGCGACTCCCGGCGGGCCTGGAACGTATCCTGACCAAGACTCTGGAAAAGGACCGGACCGCGCGGTGCCAGAGCGCCGCCAAACTCAAGGCCGATCTGGAGCGGCTTCGGCGCGAGCGGCCTGCGGCGCGCAGATGGGCGCTGGCTGCACTGCTCGCGATGGCCGTTGCCATCCCGGCTTACCTGCTCCGCCGTACGCCCGCTCCAGGCGAGACACCTCCCGTGGTCCGGTCCCTGGCCGTGCTGCCGCTCGAAAACGCCTCCGGCGATCCGCAGCAGGAGTACCTCGCCGATGGGCTGACCGAGGCTCTGACCGGCAGCCTGGGAAGGATCAGCGCTCTGCGAGTGATCTCGCGCACCTCAGTCATGCAATTCAGGGCGACGAAGAAGCCACTCCCCGAGATCGCCCGCCAGTTGGGCGTGGACGCCGTGGCGCGGGGTTCGATGACGCGCTTCGGGGACCGCGTCCGGGTCAGCCTCGAACTCATCCAGGTCTCGACGGGCCGCCAGTTGTGGGCCGAAACCTACGAGCGCGACCTCACCGCCGGGCCCGCCTGGCAGAGCGAAGTGGCCTCCGCGGTCGCCCGCGAGGTCAGGCTCAAAGTCACCCCCGCGGAAGCCGCCCGGCTGGCGAGTGCGCGCCCGGTCAGCCGCGACGCCTTCGAGTCCTTCCTCCGGGGCCGCCACTGGTGGAACAAGCGAACCGACGAAGCCATCCACAAGGCCATTGACTACTTTCGGATGGCCATTGACGAGGACCCGGCGTACGCTCCGGCTTACGCCGGACTGGCTGACTGCTACAACCTGCTCGGCACGGTGGTGATTGGTTCGCAGTCGCCCTCCCAGATGCGTCCGCTGGCCGCCGCGGCAGCGGCGCGGGCGCTGGAGATCGACGGCGATCTGGCGGAAGCCCACGCCGCGCTCGGTTTCGCCAAGCTCTACGACTGGAACTGGAGCGGGGCCGAGCAGAGCTTGCGCCGGGCGATCGAACTGAATCCCAGTTATGCGCCGGTGCGCATCTGGCACGCCAGCTACCTGGTCTGCACCGGCCGGACCGGGGAGGCGGTGGGTGAGGCCAGACGAGCCGAGCAACTGGACCCCCTTTCGCTCATCGTCATTACGCAGGTGGGCTGGATCCTCGCCTACGACCGCCGCTACGACGAAGCCATCGAGCAGTACCTGAGGGCGCTGGAGACAGACCCGAACTATCTCTGGGCGCTCCAGCAGCTCGGCCAGGCCTACGCTTACCAGTCCCGGTTCGACGACGCCATCCGGACGCTGGAAAAGGCGGCCGCGGTATCGGAAAGATCCCCCGCTGCGCTCGGGTCGCTGGCTCAAACCTATGGCATGGCCGGGCGCGTTGCCGAAGCGCGCAAGCTGGTTGCGGAGCTGACCGAGCGGTCGAAGCGGCAGTATGTCCCGCCGGCCTCCGTGGCCTGGGGCTATTTCGGACTGGGGGATAGCGACCGGGGCTTCGAGTGGCTGGAAAAGGCTTACCAGGAGCGCTCCAATGCGGTCGCCTACCTGGCCGCCTCGGCGCACTATAACCGCGTCCGCTCCGACCCGCGCTTCCTCGACCTGCTGCGCCGCATCGGGCTGGGGCGGTAGTCGAAGCAGAACCCCTACCTTCCGCAAGCCCCCGCCGGCACCGACGTCTCGCAGGCGTTGGCCTCCAGGCGGTTGTCGCCCTTGCCGTCCCAGTTCAGGTCCGTGCCGCTGTTGCTACGCGCCCGGTTGTCGAACACCGTGGCCTTGAGCAGGTTCGCCAGGTTCAGCCCCA
>VFZS01000701.1 GCA_016871095.1 Acidobacteriota bacterium | reverse complement strand
GCGGCGCGCTTCAGGCGGGTACCGTCCGCCAGGTGCAGGGGCCGGGGGTGAAATCCATCGGCCCGCCGCCCGCCGAGCCGGACAAGGACTGGGTGGCGCTGGTCAAACGCTAACCGCGCGCCGCGCCGCTGATAGAATAGAAGCGCGCGCCCGTAGCTCAGGTGGATAGAGCGGCTGGCTTCGAACCAGTAGGTCGGGAGTTCGAGTCTCTCCGGGCGCGCCAGTCCTCTATTGGCTCCAGGCGGGCACCCTAGCTGAATGGTGAGACTGGCTCCCTGACTCGCGAGACGTGACGGGGCGCCGCCGCGGAGCGCGAAGTGGCCCGGCCAGCCAACTCGCGCTGCTATCTCCCAACCCGCTAACGAGTTACCGCCACCCGCGGCGCGTGGCCGCGCTATGGCCTTCGGACTGCTCTCCTCGAGGCTGTTCTAAAGGACTCGACCATGGGAGGCAGGCGATGAAACGGAAACACTCACCGGCCGTGGCGCTCGCCGGCGCGCTCATTCTCGCCGCCGCCGTCATAGCCGTCGCCCAGACTGGATCCCCCGGGCCGGCCGAGGTCTTGGTGCTGCAAGGCCGTTTCGCGGAAGCCGAGGCGATCCTCTCGGCCCGGCTGCAAGCGCTGAAAGGGCAAGCCGCGGAGACGGAACTGCTGGCGCTGCTGCTCAATGAGTTGGGAGTGGTCTACCGGTACCAGGCCAGGCACCTGGAAGCCGAGAAGATGTTCCGCCGGTCCCTGCTGGTCTACAGCCGGCTCGGCATGCAGGATACTCTCGCCGGCCTCTCGCCCCTTGCCAACCTGGGCCTGATCCACTCCGATTTCGGCCGCCACCGCCAGGCTGAGCCGCTGCTGCGGCGGGTGCTGGAGAGTCGCAGACAACTCCAGGGCGCTTCCCACCCCGACACGGCGGTAGTGCTGGTCAACCTGGGCGAAGTGTACCGGCAAGTGGGCAAGCGGGCCGAAGCCGAGGAGCATTTTCGGGAAGCACTGTCCATTCTGGAGACGGCATCCGGGCCGCAGCACCATTCGCTAGTAGGTCCGCTGAACAACCTGGCGGCCCTCTGTCACACTCTCGGCCGCAACCGGGAGGCGATCAACCTGGCCGAGCGCGCCGTGCGCCTTTGGGAAAGGGCGGCGGGACCGGAGCATCCGGAACTGGCCACCCCACTGACCAACCTCGCGGTCATGTACGCGGCAGAGGGCCGCCGCGGGGAGGCCGGGATGCTCCTCGAAAGAGCGATGGCACTGACTGAGAAGTGCCTCGGACCACATCACCCCACCATCGGCGCCATACTGGCACACTACGCCAGCCTGCTTCACCAAATGAAGCGCCACAAAGAGGCCAAGGCCGCGCAGAAGCGAGCACAGGCCATACTGGAGCGCTCCGGCCAGGATAATCTCAGGCACCACACCGTGGACGTGAGCGAGTTGCGCGCCCGCTAGGCCCGTCCCTGAGTTAGACTGGGCGGAGGTGTGGCAAGTCGCAAAGGGGGATTCATGTCCACTGATCCTCAGGAAGTTCTCAGGCTCCTGTTCGGCGAGGGAGGGACCCGGCGGTTCACGCAGGACTCGCCCATCCTTCCGGAGGTGTGGCTGAAGTTCTTCGAGACCGGCGCCGAGCGCCCGGTGGACCTGCTGCTGAACCCCTGCCGGGGTCGCTCCCCCGGCGAGTTGCGAACGGCCTTGCAGGAGGCCCTGAGGCAGCATGACACCGAAGCCGCCAGCGGCAGCCCAGGCTGGCGGTTCCGTTCCCAGACGTGGCAGCCGGACCAGAGAAAGCCCATGGTCTACAACGAATCACACCTGGCGGCGGAGCTGTGGCTGGACGAACTGATCCGCTGCGCCCTGCCCCTGACCAAGTGGTGGCAGGAATACGTATGGCGGGAGGGCAAGAAGCGGCCCGCGATCGGCCCCGACCTGGCCGAAGAGATCCGGGCCACGCCGCGGAATCTATCCGAGGATTTCCTCTGGCTGGTGAAGGTCTTGGGGCATTTCGTGCGGGAGAACGCCCCGCCCGAGTGGCTGACAGATAGCCCCTCGGACACCCAACTGGGGTTGAGCTTCCTGGAGGGCGTGCCCGTTCCGCCTCCGGGTCAGCACCCGCACCTGCTCTGGTCGGTCTCGCTGAACCGCCCGACTTCGATCGCGGTGCGGCAATCGTGCCCCGCCGTGAAGGCCGACGCGGCCGTGCGTCTGTTCCAGATGAGCTGCAAGGAGCTGTGCTGGGGCATCGTGGACAGCGGCGTGGACGCTGCCCATCCCGCCTTCCGGCAGAGAGAAAAGGGAAAGCCAAAGGAGGAGCGCGACCAGCAGGGCGGGCTGCAATCGCGCGTGCACCGCACTTACGATTTCTCCAGACTGCGCAGCCTGCTCGATCCGGAAGGCGGCCCCGTGGAGCTTTGGGATGAGGAGACGCACACCGACTTCTCGCGCGAGGCCCGTCAGAGCCTCAAGAATGCCCAGGTGAAGATGGCCGAAGCCCGGGAGCGGCTCCGCCACGGCCGCATGCTGGAGTGGGACGGGCTGGAACCCTGTCTGCGCGTGCCCCACGACCGTCTCTATAAGCCCCCCAAGGACGAGCACGGCACGCACGTCGCGGGCATCCTGGGCGGCGACTGGAAGAAAGCCGACGGCGCCATGCCGGAAGACGAGAAGCAGGACCTGGCGGGTATGTGCCCGGACATCGGCATCTACGACCTGCGCGTCTTTGACGAGAAGGGCGAGGGCACGGAGTTCGAGGTGCTGGCGGCCCTGCAATTGGTCCGCTATCTGAACGCGCACACCGACCGGCCGGTGGTGCAAGGCGTCAACATCAGTCTCTCCATACCCCACGAGGTCAGCAGCTACGCCTGCGGCCGTACGCCGGTGTGC
>VFZS01000700.1 GCA_016871095.1 Acidobacteriota bacterium | reverse complement strand
TGTGTGGCGGGGTCGGCCCGGCGGAAAATGGGCCGCCCTGACAGCCTTGGTGCTGAGCTTCGCAGGTTTCAATACGCTGGTATGGGCGCGCCTGGAAGACCGCTACCTGATGAGCGCCCTGCCGGCCCTGATCGTGCTGGCCGGAGCCGGCGTCGTCAGGCTGATGGAAGCGCTTCATGCGTCGGGGGTACGGCGGGTCTGGGCCGCTGGCACGGTGATGCTGGCCGTCGCCGGCGTCTGCGGTGTGGAGAAGTTCCGGTTGGAGCGAAAGGTCTCTGACGGCTACCCCGCCTTAGTGCGCGAACTGCTGGCCAACCCGACCCTTCGCGACTCGGTGATGCTGGTCTCGGCCGGGGCCGCCCGGGAGGGCGCCTTCATCGCGGAAGTCGCCATGCTAGAGCGGCGTCCCGGTCACCTCGTGCTGCGTGGCACCAAGGCACTGGCTCGCGTGTCCTGGTCAGGCACCTACTACAGCCTCAAGCACGCCGATCCTGCCGCTGTGGCGGACTATTTGGAGGGCATCCCGGTGGGTCTGGTGGCGGTGGACACGGACGATGGCGTGCCGCGCCGTCCCCACCAGGATCAACTCGCGGAGGCGCTGCGCCTGCGCTCCGATCGGTGGCAGCTTCTGCTTCTGGAGGCCTATCGCGGCTCCCACCTGCGGGTCTACCGGCTGGCCGGCCACGAGGGCCGCCCGCGCAAGGAGATGGACCCGGGGCTCGATATGAAACTTAGACGTGTATTCGGCGAGCCATGAGTACTCCCACGATTTCGGCGTCCTCGGGCGGCGATGCCGGCATCCACCTGGATGTGTACGGCTACCGCGTGGAGCTCCGGGGTGACCCGGCTCAGGCGGTGGAGAACGTGGCCGCGGACTTCGCGCACTTCCGCTGCGAGCCGGGCCACACCGAGTTGGTCATCGAGCTACTCCAGCAGAGCCCGCCCTACGACGAGGCGCCGCCGTTGCGGGCCAGCGTGTACACGCCGCGCAACGTCTCATTCCGCGACGGTGACTGCACCTACGTGGACTACTCAGGCCGCGGCTTGGCCGTGCATGATCGCCGTGCCAGCCACCTGCGGCTCTACAGCCAGGACCCTGACCTGCTCTACGAGGCAGCCTACCTGTTCGTGCTGTCCCAACTCGCCGAGCAACTGGACGCGCGGCGCCTGCACCGGGTACATGCCCTGGGGGTGGCCCTGGCGGGCCGCGCCGCCCTGGTGCTGCTTCCGATGGGTGGCGGCAAGAGCACCTTGGGCGCGGAACTGCTGAAGTACCCCGACGTGCACCTGCTGTCTGACGATTCTCCGCTGGTGGACCGGCAGGGCCGGGTCCATCCCTTTCCGCTGCGGCTGGGTCTGTTGCCCGGCGGCGAGGGCGGCATTCCGGACAGTGAGCTGCGTTTGGTGGACCGCATGGAATTCGGCCCCAAAGTCCTGGTCAACTACCGGTACTTCGCCGATCGTGTCTGCCCGCGGGCCGAGCCAGGCGCCATCTTCCTGGGCTCGCGCAGCCTGTCGCGCACGTGCCGGATCCTGCCCGCCAGCGGCGCCGCCGCGCTGCGCTCCATGATCGCCAATTGTGTGGTCGGGCTGGGGCTGTTTCACGGCCTGGAGTTCCTGCTCAGCCGCAGCCCGGCGGAGATCGCCTCCAAGGCGGTGCTGGGCTTCTCGCGCCTGCGCACCAGCCTGCGCCTCATCCGGCGATCACGGTGCTTTCACCTCGTGCTGGGACGGGACACCCAGCAGAACGGCCGCACGCTGGTGGAATTCCTGCGCCGGGAGTTTCCGGCCGCGGACGGCTGATCCACGCTCAGGTCGATGGGGCCTGCCTGCGGGTCCGGGTGAGCGCCAGGTAGAGGACGCCGTGGCGCAGTCCCCCTAGCAGGCCGCCGAGGACAAAAGCGAAGTCGGCGGTGTAGCGGAGACCGGCCAGCGCCAGAGATCGCACGGGACGGCGCCAATCGAAACGGAGACCAATGTACCAGGCGCCGGACAGGAGCGCGACGCCAGGGGCCAGCCAGGCCGCCGTCGGGCCCCCCCACCACGCCGCTGTCAGGGCGGCTGCCAGAGCCAGATGGAACAGGTGGAAAACACTCGCGCCCACAAGTCCGGGGAAGGGAAACCTGACATCCAGCAGGCGGCGAACGCCGATGGGATCCGCCGCCCGATTCGAAGTATCCAGCCGGCAGACTTGAAGCCGAGGTCCAGGGACGTGCTTGCGGTAGAGGTAAGGGTGTCCCACACCGTAGTTGAACCACTGCCGCAGCATGCCCACGAGAGTATGCCGGTCAACGTGCCGAACCGTGGCCGCGGGCTCGTACCACAGGGCGTAGCCGGCCCGGGCCACCCGAATCGACATGTCCACGTCCTCTCCGGTCCGGCACTTGAGGTCGAATCCCCCGGCCCGATCCAAGGCCTCCCGGCGAAAGGCCGCATTGCAGGTGGCGAAGAAGGGATGGAATACCGTGTTCTTCTTGCCGGGCAGATAGCCCCGCTGGAAGCTGCAACGGGCGATGTCGATGATCACTGTGTAAGCGCCTCCCGATCCGCACGGTAGAACTCGCAGATGAGGTTATCGGCGGCGCCCAGCCATTCCACGTGACCGCCCACCGCGCCGATGTGCGGATCACGGTAGAAGGGCTTGACCAGGTGCTCGAGCCATTCCGGCGCCGTCCGGCAGTCGTCATCGGTGAAGGCGACGATCTCGCCGGTGGCTTCCCGGATGCCGCGATTGCGGGCCGCCGCGATGCCCGGCGTGGCTTCCACGACCACGCGGAGGGGCAGCCGGTCGCGGTACGGGGCGAGGGCTTCGTCATAGCTGGCCGTTGAGTTGTTGTCGATCACCAGGACCTCATCCGGGCGCAGCGTCTGCC
>VFZS01000699.1 GCA_016871095.1 Acidobacteriota bacterium | reverse complement strand
ACCCTGCGGCCCGACGACGTGATCTTCCAGGAGTACCTCAAGGCCACCGGCTACGTGACCAAGCACTGCGGCAAGGGCCACCTGGGCGTCGAGAAGTTCTTCCACGCCTTCGACGAGAACGTCAGCGCCTGGGACCGCTGGGACCCGCCCATCCGCAGCGACGAGCAGTATCTGACTTATTTGCGCGGCATGGGCGTGAAGCCCCAGCGCTACTCCCGCGAGATCCGCGGCCTACAGCAGGACCGCAAGACGCCGGGCAACTCCTACGGGGGCTGGATCGAACAGGCGGACGGGAAACCCTTCCCGCTGGAGGCGCAATACAGCTACTACCTGGTCCAGCAGACCATCCGGAAACTGGAGGCGGCTCTCGAACAACGCCGCGGCGCCGCGCCCGTCTACCTGCAACTCGACCTCTTCGATCCGCACCAGCCCTTCAGCGTTCCGGCGGGTTTCGAGGCCCGGGAGCGGGAGTTGCGCGTCAGGTTGGAGTTGCCCGCGAGCTACCGCGCCGTTCAACAGCGCGACTGGCGCAGCAGTCCGACCGAGCCGAAGATCTACGACCTGTACCGCAAGTACTGGGGCCTCTACAATCCCAGGACCGTCGAGGACTACCGGGTGGCCAACGCTCTCCAGATGGAGGTGATCGACAAGGCGCTGGCGCAGCTCATCCGCGTGCTGAAGCAGCGGGGCCTGTACGAGGAGTCGCTCATCATCTTCACCGCCGATCACGGCGAGATGAACGGCCGCCGCGCAGTGGTGGACAAGGGCGTCTACCTGTGTCCCGAGGTGCTGCGTGTGCCGCTGACGGTGAAGCCGCCCGCAAGCTGGGGCGTCAGGCCGCGTACCGTGGACGAAGTGGTGTCGCATCTGGACCTGGCGCCGACGCTGCTGGAAGTGGGCGGCATCACTCCCGAGGAGCGGCTGGACGGCCAGTCACTGCTGAGCGTGCTGCGCGGTGAGGCCAGCCTGGGCGACCGCGATCTGCTCATCGAGTGTGGCTGGCACGTGGGTGTCAACTTCGCCTGCGCGGTCCAGAAGCGTTTTCCGGGCGGGGAGCATTACCTGTACACCTACAATTGCTCCTCCGAGGTGAAGGAACTGCACGACCTGAACGCGGAGGACGCCGTCAACGTGGCTGGCGATCCCGCCAGGGCAGCGGTCAGAAAGGAACTGGTCCAGAAGCTGGGCCGCATCCTCGAGGCGGACGCGCGCTGGCAATGCTACCGCAACACCTTCCGCCTGGACCACTACTCCGACCTGCCCCGCCAGTCCGGCGACCTGCAAATGAAGAAATCCTGAACCCGCCCGCGCTCACTTAATCGGTCCGCCGGGCCGGTAGTCCTGGATGATGTACTTGTCGTACTCCGGTGTGGGCTCAAAGTAGCCCGGCACCCGGAGGTGCTGCTTCACCACCTCCTCATTCAGCTCGACGCCCAGACCCGGCTTCTCGGGCACCGGACTACCGGGGACAGCCCGCGTGTTTCCGAATGCATGGGGAACATGCGGGCTGTCCCCCTGGCCCCCTGGCCGGCGGCGGCCACACCGCCGAGCAGTCCACGGCGGCTGATTCGCGCTCTATCATTCATTTGCCTGTCTTCTCCTTTCAAACCACGGCCACCACCCGGCGGCAGGCCGGGAGGCCTACCCTGCGGCCGCGCCCGCGTCAACAACCCCACCGCACGGATCATCGGGCCTCCGGTGTCCTCCCACTATGCCCGCTCCGGCGCGCTCCAAGCCTGCGCTGCCAGCCAGGTTCGGACGCGCGGCGCTGCATTACCGTGGTAATATGGGTCGTATGCCATTCGCTCACTCGAAGGTCACCGCGCAGGGGCAGATTTCGGTCCCCGCCGGCGTGCGTCAGAAGCTCGGCATCGGCCCAGGATCGGTCCTGGAATGGGACGAAGACGACGGCAAGATCGTCGTGCGCCGCTCGGGCCGGTTCTCCTCCGAGGACATCCACCGGGCGTTGTTTCCGGAGCGGGCGCCGAAATCGCGAACCGCCGCCGAGATGAAAGAGGGGATCCGGCAACGCACCCGGGAGCGTCATGCGCGCCGTTGACACCAACGTCCTGGTCCGGCTCATTACGCGGGATGATGCCCGCCAGACCGCTTTGGCCGACGTTTTCGTCGAGAAGGGAGCCTGGGTGTCGGTTCTCGCGCTCGCCGAGGCCACCTGGTTCCTGGCGGCCGTGTACGAGCGAAACGCGGCCGACCTTGTCACCGCCGTCGAAATGCTGCTCAATCACAAAGACCTGACCTTACAGGATTCGGACGTCGTGGCGGCGGCGCTCGATCTCTTCCGCTCGCGTCCGGCCCTGGGGTTTTCCGATTGCCTGATGCTACAACTTGCGCGGAAGGCCGGGCATCTGCCACTTGGTACGTTTGACCGTGATCTCGGGAAGGTCGAGGGCGCCCAGAAGCTGTAGAATGAGTGGCGTTATGCGCCCCCTGGGTTGTTTCGCCGTCCTTCTGCTCACCGGGACCGCCATGGCCGCGTCGGCGGACTGGATCTCCCGCATCCGCTCCGACCACCCGCGGCTGTTCTTCAACCGCGAGACCTTCCCCGCGGTGCGGGCGCGCGCGCTGAAGGAAGAGGCGCCGCTCTTTCAAGGCATGAAAGCGCGCGTTGAGCAGCGGCTGGCTGAATCGGTCGCAGCGCAGGACTACGGCGTCGAGGCCGCCGAGGCCGCCTTCGTCTTCCTGGTCACCGGGGAGCGGCGCTACGCCGAGTCGGGCCGCAAGCTGCTGGCGGCCAGCATCGCGCACTACAACCAGTGCTACGCCGAGAAACGCACCGTCAACTGGTACTCCTTCTCCCGGGTCAATGCCTGGGCCGCGTTCGACTGGCTGTTCAACGAGATGACGCCCGAAGAAAGACGCCGTCT
>VFZS01000698.1 GCA_016871095.1 Acidobacteriota bacterium | reverse complement strand
CCGCGTTGAAGCGGATGGCGCCGGGGTTTTCTTCGAGGGCTGCTGTTGTCGGGGTCCACTGACCACGGCGCGATTGTAAGGACTGGGAGGACAGGCAGGAATGCCTGTTCCAGTGGTGTTTGCGGAACCTCATCGGAGGGGTAGCTGGAGGGTGGATGAAGCGGGCCGGGGCGGCGGAGGGGAGCGGCCGGAGAAAGGCGCCCTACCCCCGGTAGTAGGGGTTGCGCACTAGCATCGGCCGGGTGTATGCTGACAACTGTACAGGGTTACTCAGAGGAAATAGCGATGCGGCCGTTGGCGCCACAGAGTGATGTACTGCATGCCTATCGGCCTGCCGCCTCAGCCCTCCCCGGTCCCGTAGCCCAGATCCCCAGCTTGAGCGAGGATTCGCGAGTGTCTCGAATCGGTGCGGTGGAGTGTGGGTTAAGAGCCGGCCCGGGGGGTGGCGAGTAGTCCTGGAGGCGGCGGCCTGGAAGCCGGCGTGGAGGCGCAGGGCCGCGAGGCAGGGAGTATGGAGCACTTGACGGCCGGGATGATGATCGCCGACCGGGAGTTGAGGGCCCGGCTGATGAGGGCGCTGGCGGGGCTGCCGATACGGGTAGTCATGGAACTGCCGGGTATCGGGTCAGCCGAAGAGGCGTTCATCGAGAGCGAGGTGATGCGGTCGGACCCGGACGTGGTGTTCCTGGAGATTGTCGCTCTGGGGGACCGCTTCCTGGAGGTGATCCGGCTGCTTAAAGGGCGGGAGTTCCCGCCCGCCGTGGTGTGCATGTATCCGGAGGCGCACGCCGACATCCTGCTGACGGCGATGCGCGCTGGGGCCGACGACTGCCTGTATCCGCCATTCGAGGAAGAGGTGATGCGGGAGGCGCTGGACCGCATAGCGGTAGAGCACCGGCGGGCGCGGTCGCGGCGGCCCCTGGCCCGGACGGTGGGGTTCCTGTCGCCGACAGGGGGCTGCGGCGGCACGACGCTGGCCTGTCACTTCGCCAGTGAGCTGCACCGGATTTCCGGGCAGAAGATGTTGCTGGCCGACTTCGATCTGGCGGCGGGCATGGTGGGCTTCTGGATGCGCGCCGGGAACGGCTATTCGATCTGGGACGCGGTACGCGGGTTGCAGCGGCTGGACTCGAGCCTGTGGCGTGGCCTGGTGAGCAGCGCCGGGCCGCAGCTCGACGTGGTGACGGCGCCGGTTGAGATAATGACCGACGGCGGCGGCGAGGCGGAGAGGCTCGCCAAGGTGTTGCGCTTCGCGCGCCATCACTACGACTGGGTGGCGGCGGACCTGGGATCGGGTCTGTCGGCGGCCACGCTGCGGCTGGTGGGAGAGCTGGGCGCGATTATGGTGGTGGCCTGCGCGGAAGTGCCGGTGCTGTACCAGACGCGGCGGGTGCTGCAAAAACTGGTTTCACTGGGCTATCCGCAGCGCCGGATCCGGCTGGTGCTGAACCGCCATCACCGGCAGCGGCAGGTGCGGGCTGACGAGGTGAAGCAGGCCTTGGGCTGGGACATCGAAGCCATCCTGCCCAGCGACCTGGTGGAAACCGAGCAGGCCCTGGCGGAGCAGCGGCTGATCTCGCCGCGCTGCGAGCTGGGCAAGCGCATCGTGCAGCTCGCCACCCGGTTCGCGGCCGAGCAGTTGGAGGAACCGGAGGAACTGCCCCGGCCGGTGTCCATCAGCGCGGCGCCCGTCAAGGCGCTGCAAAGGGTGAGATATGGGGATGCCGGGGCGGGTGGTTAGGAGTGGGTGGACGGTGGATAGTGTTAGTGGTTGGCGGGGGCCGGGTCAGGCGAAGTCGCAGAGGGATTCGATGTAAGAGGCGGAGCCGTCGCGCATCCAGCCGTCCAATTGGGCCACTTCCTTAAGCTGCTGCCCCCGCAGACGGGGCACCACCACGAAGCGGCAGTCCAGCTCGGGGAGCGCCGTCATGTCGCCCCATAGCCTCTCGAACTGGGCCACCGGGAAGATGTCTTCCTGCCCCTTACCCCAGCGTTTCTTCACGTCCTTGAGGGTGATGTAGGTGGGCATCAGGGCAGCCACGGCGCGCACCGCCGCGGCGACTCTCTGGGTGTGGGCCAGCTCGGACCGCTTCAGGCGGAACACGTCCAGAAGGTGGTCGAGGTCGATCCACATGGTGGCGGAGTTGTAGTAGGAGAGGTCGAACTCGAGCTGTTCGCTGGGGAGTGCCAGGCCCTCGACCAGGCGCACCCGGCCATCGACGCAGGCCAGCCCGCCGCCGCGGTCCTCGACCAGGCGGGGGACGACTTCGACGGTGAGGGCGGCGCCCTGCTGGAGGTGCAGCCCGAGCAGCGCCGGGTCCAGGTCCGCTCCCAAGGTGTCGATGTTGTGCATCAGGAGGTGCTTGAGTTGGGGGCGCGCAGCCAGGAGCGCGGCCAGCACGCCGTTGCGAAACAGGTTGGGCAGCTCGTACCAGTGTCCCGCCGGGTGGAGGCACTGGAGGGGGAGGTTGTCGGTGTAGTCGCTGCCTTCGCTGGCCAGCTCGGCCCAGTGGATCAGCGCGGCCCGCAGGCTGTCGCGCACCTTCTGCTGCTGCTCGTCGAGCAGTTGCTGGGGCATCTCCTCCCAGGCGAAGCGGAGATCGCGGGCCATGGGCACCAGGCGCAGCCCCACCATGCGCCCGGGGGAGATCAGCAGCGGGCCGGTGTAACCGTAGCGGTCCACCGCCTCCAGATGGGCGGCCAGCGGCTCGTGCGTGAGGTAGCTGGTGGTGATGAGGTGAGGCAGCTCGGTCCCGCACTGGCGGGCGGCGCGGCGGCTCTTGGCGAGATGAACCTCGAGGAAGCTGCGATGCCTTCCGGCGAGGCAGCAGAAGGGATTGAGCGCCTTGACCACGCCGGCGCCCTTGGTCCAGCGGCTGCCGATGC
>VFZS01000697.1 GCA_016871095.1 Acidobacteriota bacterium | reverse complement strand
CCTAACGCTTCACCCATTCGTCCTCCGGGAACCGCTCCCTAACGGTCGCGGCTCGGTTATGCTACGCCACGCGCGCGGAGCGCATCATTGACCAGCTCGACCAGTTCCTCGCGCGTCACCAGAAATCTCTCCGGGCCGCCCACCTCTTCGGCCGCCAGCGGACAGCCCGCCTCCATTCCCGCCGGGCAGGTGATGCCGTAGCGCGCCCGCGACTCGAGCAGCTTGCGCACCTCGGTGCGCGGCAGCACCCGGGGTCCGCCCAACTGCTCGGTCACCAGGGCGATGTGCGCGAAGTGCTCGACCGTCTCCATGCGGAAGTAGGCCCGCCAGACGTCCTCGCCGTAGCAGACCGCGCCGTGATTGCCCATCAGCAGCGCGTTGTACTTGGGAATCAGCGGGACCAGCGAGTCAATCAGCTCCGGCGTGCCGGGCAGACCATACTCGGCCAGCGGGATGCAGCCCATGGCCAGGATCACCTCGGGCAGCAGGGCCAGGTTGAGCGCCTTGCCGGCGCTGGCATAGCCGGTGGCCACCGGGGGATGCGCGTGCAGCACCGAGCGTATGTCCGGTCGCAATTCGTACACCTTCAAGTGCATGGCGATTTCCGAGGTGCGCTCCTTGGCCCCGGAGATCTTGTTGCCCGCCAGGTCGCACACGATCAGGTCGTCGGGGACCATCATCCCCTTGCACACTCCGGTGGGTGTGGCCAGGACGCGGTCCTGGTCCAGGCGGACGGTGATGTTGCCGTCGTTGGCGGCAATCCAACCCTTCCGCCACACCAGGCGGCCGATCTCGACGATGTCCTGCCGGTGTTCCCGCTCGGTCTTCGCCATCGGAACTCCAAATTGTACCAAACGGCCCGGAGCGCCGGGCCGCCCCGCCAGCCGCTGTACAATGGAAAGAAGGAACCGTGGATACCCGCCGTATGTGCCCGCACTGCCGGGCCTTCATCAAGTCCAGCGATCGGGTTTGCCCCTACTGCGACAACCCGGTGGGGTCGCGCGCGGTGGACCGCCGCTCTCCGGCCGACGCCGTGGGCGGTTTGATCCCTAGCGCCCGCTTCACCACCACCCTGATCCTGCTCATCAACTTCGGCCTGTACGCCGCCACCGTGCTGATGAGCATGCGCTCGGGAAACGAGGGCGCGCTGATGGACATCGACGGGCGCACCTTGTTCGATTTCGGGGCCAAGTACCGCCCCGCCATGCTGCTGGGTCAGTGGTGGCGGCTGATCACGGCGGGATTCCTGCACGGCGGGCTGATCCACCTGCTGATGAACTCCTGGGTGCTGTTCGACCTGGGCGCGCAGGTCGAGCAGATCTACGGAGCCAGCCGCTTCCTGGTGATCTACTTCATGGCCACGCTGCTGGGTTTCTTCGCCAGCACGTGGTGGTTCGCGGGCCTGTCGGTGGGCGCCTCGGCGGGGATCTTTGGGCTGATCGGAGCGATGATCGCCCTGGGCGTGCGCCACCCGCTGGGGGCGGGCATCCGCGCGCTGTACGTACGCTGGGCCATCTACGGTCTGATACTGGGCCTGCTGCCCGGTTTGCGCGTGGACAATGCCGCCCACATCGGCGGGCTGCTGGGCGGGGTGGTGTTCGGCTACCTGACGGGACTCCCCGAGACCTTCCCCAACTGGCGCGAGCGGCTGTGGCGCGTGGCGGCCTGCCTGTGCGTGTTCCTGACCGGCGTGGCGTTCCTGAACATGTACCTGTGGTTCACCACGGGCCGGGGCTAAGCGCCCCTTAGCACCCGAATCGCCGCCGCGCAGAAGGCCGGCAGGTCATCCGGCTTGCGCGAGGTCACCAGATTGGAGTCCACCACCACCTCGGCGTCTTCGTACAGTCCGCCGGCGTTGACCACGTCGTCCTTGATGGCGGAGAAGCAGGTGACCCGGCGGCCCTTCAGAATCCCCGCCGAGCACAGCACCCAGCCGGCGTGGCAGATGGCGGCCACCAGTTTGCCCTGGGCGTCCAAGTCCCGCACCAGCTCGTTGGCCTTGGGGTAGCGGCGGATGTGATCGGGCGCGTAGCCGCCGGGGACCACCACGCCGTCCAGGTCAGCGGCCCTCACGTCCTGGTACGACTGCTCGCACACGATGGGATAGCCGTACTTGCCCAGGTAGGTCTCGCCCGCCCGCGCGCCGACCACGATGACCTGGGCGCCGGCCTCCTTCAGACGGTAGTACGGATACCAGACCTCCAGGTCCTGGTAGATCTGGTCCACCAGAATGGCGACTTTCTTCCCGGCTAGCTCCATACCCGTCATTGTAGGCGGTTGCCGTAGCGGTTCGAAGCGGCCAGGCGCTCGAAATGCGCGTAGACCAGCGCCGCCACCTCGGGCACGGGGTTCTGCCAGTCTTCAACGAATGTGGACATCACCGCCAGGGCGAAGGGCCGCTTGGGCAGGAAGATGATCCCGCTTTCGCAGAACACGCCCGCAACCCGGCCGGGTTTGGAGGCCACCTCGACCCCGGCCGGCACGGCGCGCCGGAAGTCCGCCTTGACCAGCTTCAGGAAACCGAGCATCTCCTGGGAGGCCGCTTCATCCACCGCCTGCCCGCGCCAGATGCGCTCCACCAGCCGGGCCATTTCGAGCGGCGTCGAGATGTTCTCCTCGTCGCGCGCGGCCGCGGCCGCGTCCATCATCCGGCGCTGGAGGCGCGTGCCGCGGACGCTCAGCTCTTCGAGTGTGAGGTTGACCCGCTCGCGGCCCAGCATGGCGATGAGCTTGTTGGTGGCAAGATTGTCGCTTGACTCGATCATCTCCCGCGCCAGCTCGCGCACGGTGAGGGTCACCGGTCCCGCCTTCACCCGGTGCTGGAGCCGCCCGCTGCCGCCCACCAGGTCTTTCTCCGTCAAGGTGAGCTTCTCGTCGAGCCAAATCT
>VFZS01000696.1 GCA_016871095.1 Acidobacteriota bacterium | reverse complement strand
TCGCGGTTCTATTCCGCCCCGCGAGCCAGTAGCCAGCGCAACGCTGGCTACTGGCGGGTAAGGTTCGCTCCTCGTGCTGCTGGTTGTGAGGGGAGAATGGCGTGATGATGGGCGGAAGGCAAGCGGAACCGGGGCGTGGGGGCACAGCTCCGCCGTGGGGCACGGCTCTGCCCGGCCCCGGAGGGGCGCCCCGAAGGGGCGAGGGCAGAGCCGTGCCCCACGGCGGAAGAGTCTTGGTTCAGCCCCACTCTTCAAGGGGCGGACGCAAGGAAGGCGGCCATCGCCTCCCTGGGCGTCTTCCATCCCAGGCACTTTCGCGGACGATCGTTCAGATACCGGTCGATCCGACGCAGTTCGCACTTCCCGATATGGGCGAACGACGACTGCTTGGGGTAGAGCCTGCGAATCAGCCCGTTGGTGTTCTCGTTCGTGCCCCGTTCCCAGGAGTGATAGGGCCGCGCGAAGAACACGTCCAGGCCCGTGGCCTGCGCCAGCTCCTCGTGTCGAGCAAACTCCTTGCCGTTGTCCAGCGTCAGCCCCACGCGCGCAACCGCCGGCACCTGGAGAAACATTGCGCACAGCACCGAGGTCACCTCGTCGGCTTCCTTGCTGTCCGTGCGGCCCACCAGCGTGAAGCGCGTGTTGCGCTCCACGGCCGTCGCCAGGTTCCCGGTCTTCGGCGTCCCGTTGATCAGATCGCCTTCCCAGTGTCCGACCACGGTGCGGCTTTCCACCTCCGCCGGCCGCGTGTCGATCATGCGCTGGTTCGGGATCTTCCCTCGTCCACGTCCATCGACTCGCGGACAACGCCGCCGCCGCTTGCGGTGTGCTCGCGGCAGGTTCTTCCAAAGCTCGCCCCCGGCCTTGGCCTCTGCGTACACATGTTTGTAGATCGTCTCTTTGCACACCCATGCCCGACCTTCGAGCCGCGCCCGAGCGCTGATGATCTCCGGCGTCCAGCCCTCCAGAAGCCTCTTCTCGGCGTCCAAACGCACGGCCTCGGTAAACCGCCTGGGACCGGGCCGCTTGGCCCGTTCCTGAGCCTTCCAGTGCGCTTGCTTGGGCCTGTAGCCCCGCCTCCCCAGGTTCCGGACCAGTTCCCGGCTGATGCTCCCTGCACACCGCCTCAGCCGCCGGGCAATCTCTCGAACCCCACATCCTTCTCGACGCCACCAGTAGATCAGCCTACGCTCTTCACCGGTCACGCGCTTGTAAGTCACTGCGTCCTCCATGTGTTGCTAGCACACGAAGAACGTACCTTACCGCGTGACCATCTTCACTTCACGAGTGTTGCAATGGCCGCTCGCGCGCGCGAAGTATATACTTGACCGGCCCTGAGCTAAAGGATTTTAATACACATAAGGCGATCAGGGTGGGTCTTGGTGTGGGTGTCTGCGGCACGCTGTCTGTTTCTCTCCGCCGATTGTGCGGAAGAAGATTCAGGGCTGGATGGTGTGTCAATTGTGTGTATTAGGCGTCCTAAGGAATAATACTACTGGCATTAGTGCGCACATCGACCTACAATCTTACCTAATCGAGGACAAAGGAGGATCATGAGCAAGAAAGAGTATCTGCCTATCAAGGAGGCTGCGCAGTGGTTGGGAGTGACCATATCTACCATTCATGCGTGGATCCGCAGGGGACATATTCGTGAGGTGGAACGACCGGTAACCATTTCCGTGCGCTGTGTTCCGGTGTGCGATCTCAAGAAAGCGTTCCTGGTGAATTGCAAACTCTGCGGGAAGACCTTCAAGGCAAAGCATCCGCTGAAGGCGGCTTTTTGCTCAGTGGATCACCGCAACGCCTGGTTTCGTGAAAAAGCCCTTGCGGACATGCCTCGCGGGCGCGTTCGGCCCCGGCGGCGCAGGAAGGCCCGCGCAACCAAGTCCTATCGGGCGGCGGCGAAGTAAGGGATTCCGTCCTGTTGCGGCCTGTTTTCTGCTGATGACCGTGAATCGGCGGGGCGCGTGGGTCACGGCGTAGCCGTTTCGGTCGGGTCGGGTAGCCCGGAGCCCGGGCGGGGATCCGGGGTTGTTACTCCGCCGAGTTCCGCATCGTCCTCCGGCTCTACCGTTGTGGCACCCACCAGTTTGTCGCCTTCGTCCAAGTTGATCAGCCTGACCCCTTGCGTGGCTCGTCCGATGACCCTGACGTCGCTGACCGCCATCTTGATCATCTTCCCGTTGGCGGTGATCAGCATCAGCGAATCCCTGTCCACAACGGCATGGGCGCCCACAACCAGTCCGTTACGCTCGTTGGCCCGGATGGCAATGACGCCGCGGCCTCCCCGGTTCTGGAGGCGGTATTCTTCGAATGGCGTCCGTTTCCCGTATCCGTTCTCCGTGCAGACCAAGAACGACGCCTGATTGTTGACGATTTCCATGGCCTCGACCAAATCGCCCTCGTCGAGTTCGATGCCCTTGACTCCGCGAGTGGCCCGCCCCTGATCGCGCGCCTGGGTTTCGCTGAAACGGATGCTGATGCCGTTGCGGGTAATCAAGATGATCTCATCCTGCCCGTGCGTGAGCTTGACGCCGATCAGATTGTCGCCGGTGTCGATGTTGATGGCGATGATTCCGTCGCTTCGGATATTCCGGTATTCGGAAAGGGCCGTCTTTTTGACCACGCCGCGGGCGGTCGCCATGAAGACGTACTCGTCTTCGGAGAATTCGCGAATGCGAATCATGGCGGCGATTTTCTCTTCGTTTCCGATGTTGAGGAGGTTCACGATGGCCTTGCCGTGTGCGACGCGGGTTGCCTCGGGTATCTCGTAGACCTTCTCGGCGTACATCCGGCCGGTGGTTGTGAAGAACAGCAGGTAGTCATGCGTGCTGGCCACAAAGAGGTGTTCGACGTAGTCCTCCTCCTTGGTGGCCATGCCTGAAACG
>VFZS01000695.1 GCA_016871095.1 Acidobacteriota bacterium | reverse complement strand
GGTGGCGCAGTCCGAGCGCCTGGCCTCCCTGGGCCTGCTGGCCGCCGGCGTGGCTCACGAGATCAACAACCCCCTGGGCGGCATCCTCTCGCTGACCGCGCTGGCTCTCGAGGACATGCCGCCGGACGACCCCAATCGCGAGGACCTCCAGGAGGTGGTGCATCAGGCCCAGCGCTGCCGGGACATTGTCCGGGGACTGCTGGAGTTCTCCCGCCAGGCGCGGGTCAGCATGGAACTGGCGGACCTGAACCGGATCCTGGAAGACACCCTGGCCCTGGTGAGCCGGCAGGCGCAGTTCTTCAACGTCCAGGTGATCAAGCAACTGGACCCTCAGTTGCCTCCGGTGATGGCCGACAAGAGCGAGTTCCAGCAAGTGTTCATCAACGTCCTGGTGAACGCGGCGCAGGCCATGGAGGAGCGCGGCACCATCACCATCGTGACGCGGGGGCTGCCGGAGGAGGGTTCCGTCGAGGTGCGTATCTGCGACACCGGGCACGGCATCCCTCCCGAGAAGGTCCAGCGCATCTTCGATCCCTTCTTCACCACCAAGGAGAGCGGTCACGGCACCGGTCTGGGCCTCTCTATCGCCTACGGCATCGTGCGCCGGCACCAGGGCAGCATCAGCGTGGAAAGCCAGGTAGGCAGGGGCACCACCTTCATCATCAGCCTGCCCGCGGCGGAAGCCTCTGCCGAGATTCCCTCCTGAGAAGCGCCGACTTCGGTACAATGGTCCCCCGTGTCGCAACCCGGTGGGGTGAGTCTGAGCGTGTTCTTCCCGGCTTACAACGACGCGCCCGCGCTGCCCGCGCTGCTGGAGAAGACCTTCGCCGTGCTGCCGCGCTGCGCCGGGGACTTCGAGGTCATCGTGATCAACGACGGCAGCCAGGACGCCACCGGCGAAGTCCTCGCGGAGCTGCGCCGCAAGTATGCCCCGCACCTGCGCGTGGTGACCCATCCGGAGAACCGCGGTTACGGCGGCGCGCTGCGCAGCGGCTTCGCCGCCGCCACCAAGGAGCTGGTCTTCTACACCGATGGCGACGGTCAGTTCGATCCCGGCGAGCTGCCGCGCCTGCTCGAGCGCATGACGCCGGAAGTGGGGCTGGTCAACGGCTACAAGCTCCAGCGGCACGATCCCTGGCACCGTGTCTGGATCGGCAAGGTGTATAACTCGATGGCGCGGCTGCTGTTTCGCATCCGCATCCGGGACATCGACTGCGACTTCCGGCTCATCCGCCGCCGGCTGCTCGAGGAGATCCGCCTGACCTCCACCAGCGGCACCATCTGCGTCGAGCTGGTGCGCAAGCTGGAGCTGAGCCACTGCCGCGTCGAGGAAGTAGGCGTGCACCACTACCCCCGCATGCACGGGCGCTCGCAATTCTTCCGCGTGCGTTCCCTGGCCCGCACCTTCTGGCAACTGCTGCGGCTGTATGTGCGCCTGGTGATCCTGCCGCGGGTCAACGGACAGGACGCCCGGCTGGCCTGACGGGGACAGACGGAACGTTCCCCGGCGTTGGGGAACGTTCCGTCTGTCCCCCTGCTACACTGAGGTCGGATGCTGTCCGTCGTCATCCCCATCCACAACGAAGAGCCATCGATTGCACCACTGTACGAGCGGCTCACGCGCACCTTGGAGCGGCTCCAGCGGCCCTGCGAGATCATCTTCGTGGACGACGCCTCGACCGACCGCAGCTTCGAACTCCTGTGCAACCTGGTGGAGACAAGTCCGCGCGTGAAGGTGATCCGCCTGCGGCGGAATTTCGGCCAGACCGCGGCGCTGGCGGCCGGTTTTCACGAGGCCCGGGGCGAGGTGATCGTCTCCATGGACGGCGATCTCCAGCACGCGCCCGAGGACCTGCCCGCCCTGCTCGAGAAGATCGACGAAGGCTACGACATCGCCAGCGGCTGGCGCAAGAACCGGGTGGACCACGCGCTGACGCGCCGGCTGCCCTCGCGCACAGCCAACTGGCTGATGGCCCGGGCTTCGGGCGTCGAGCTGCACGATTTCGGCACCACCTTCAAGGCGTACCGCGCGGAGATTCTCAAGGACATCCACCTGTACGGCGAGCTGCACCGCTTCATCCCCGCGCTGGCCAGCTTCTACGGGGCGCGCATCGCCGAGGTGCCCATCCAGAACACGGCGCGCCAGGCAGGCAGCTCGCACTACGGCATCGGGCGTACCCTGCACGTGCTGTTCGACATCGTCACCATCAAGTTTCTGCTGAGCTACTTCACCCGCCCCATGCACTTCTTCGGCAAGCTGGGCCTGCTGGGGACCTCGGTCGGCGGCGCCATTCTCGGCTACCTGGCGTTCCGCAAATTCACCGGGCACGAGATCCTGGTCGAGCACGGCCCGCTCATGCTGGCTGGCAGCATCCTCTTGCTGGCCGGCCTGATGATGTTCTCCACCGGCCTCTTGGGCGAGGTCCTGATGCGCACTTACTTCGAAAGCCAGGGCCGCCGCATTTACGCCATCCGCGAAATCCGCGCGCAGGATCAGGCGCGCCGCGGTGAGCCGGTGCCGTAGAATCGGGGAATGGCATTCCACCGCGTTCCGAGCTGGCTCCGCTGTCTCCTGCTTATCGCCTGCGCGACTGCCGTGGCCCTGCCGCAGGAGACCCCGCTGGCGCCGCAACCCGCATTCGGCCTGTTGAGCGGAGAGATCTCCGGCGACATCGCCTATGACCACATCCGTCACTTGACGCTGTATCACAGCCCCGGCTCCGGCTCGAAGGGCTACCGCGACAAGACCCGCTGGATCTTCGAGAAGGCCAAGCAGGTGGGCCTGGAAGACGTCCGCCTGATCGAGGACATCAAGGGGCGCGGGCCAGGGTGGACGGCCGTCTCGGCCGAGCTGTTCATGCTCAGCCCGGAATATCGCCGGCTGGCCAGTTAC
>VFZS01000694.1 GCA_016871095.1 Acidobacteriota bacterium | reverse complement strand
ACGGATGGTGGGCCAGGCACCGGCCTGGGGACCGGTGCGCGGGCAGGGGCGCCCGCCCCACAGAATCGTCGCAGGCCGCAAAGAAACTCACGGATAGTGGTATAGAAGGGGTCCCTGCCCGCGGCCGCGAGCCGTTGGCAGAGGCCACCAAGCCACTCCAGCTCCCAGTTCCCACGCGGCTCTGCCCTTCTCCCGCGCTGAGGCAGGCCCGGGCGCTACGCCAGCTTCAGACTCACCGCCGCGATCGAGATGGGAGGCAGCTCGAGCGCCACCCCTGCCCCCGCCACGCTGACCGGGTGTGGTTTGGGCGTGACCACGTCCGGGTTCTCGAAACTGTTGCAGGCGTTGAAGTCGGGGTGATAGAGCAACTGCGCCTGGCCGGAGACGGCCGTCGCGCCGACCAGCGCGCAGTTGACCTTCATGTGGAGGTCGTGCTTCGGATTGACCAGGGTGAGGACCAGCTCGCCGTCCTTGCGCGAGGCGGAGACCGAGATGCCCAGCGGCGAGGAGTCCCCGGTTTCGGCGCGGACCGCGGTCTTGCAGCGGTGCGGCTTCTGCATCTGGAAGGCATAGTAACTGGTGGTCCGGAGGCAGTTGTCCTGGTGCGCCAGCACCACCGAGTGGAGCACGTTGACGGTCTGCGCGATGTTGCACATGTAGAGTTTGTCGGCCTGCCGGTGGAACACGTTCAGCCCCATGGCGGCGGCCACTGCGCTGCGCTGCGTGCTCTGCATCCACAGCCGGCCGTAGCGCTTCTCCTCCTCGGGGATCATGCGGTCCCACACGCCCCACTCATCGATCAGCAGATGCACCTGGGGCCGGGGAGGAACAATCCCGGACGGGCCGCGCGGCGGACCGGCGAAAGCCTGAAGATAGCTGTCCAGCAGGCCCCGTTGCACCACGATTCCTTGCTCCAGTCGGGCGAAGGAAGACAACTGCTCCTGCATGTTCTCGACGGTGAATTTCGTCGGCACGTCCCGGCCATTGGAGTAGAAGTGCATGGCGTACCCGCTGGGAAACACGCCCCGTCCCCGCACCACGTTGGGGCCGATGGTTTCCATGAACCGGCGGGTCCACTCGACGTCGTTGCCGTTGGGCCCGCAGGCGATGGTGAAGGGGCGCGTGTCGCCGAAGGTGCGCACGTAGGTGACGAACCTGCGGAACTCAGAGGCATAGTCTTCCGGGCTCATGTTGCCGCCGCAGCCCCAGTTCTCGTTGCCTACCCCCCAGTAGCGCACGCGGAAGGGTTCCCTGGAGCCGTTGGCGGCCCGTTCCTCGGCCAGGGAGCTGCCCGAGGGGTAGTTGCAGTACTCCACCCAGTCGCGCAGCTCCCGGGGAGTGCCGCTGCCCACGTTGCCAGCCAGATACGGCTCGGCGTCGATCAGCCGGCACAGCTCGATGAACTCATGCGTGCCGAAACTGTTGTCCTCGACGTAATTGCCCCAGTGGATGTTGACGCTCTGGGGCCGCCTGGCCGGCGGGCCGATTCCGTCACGCCAGTGATAGTCGTCGGCAAAGCAGCCGCCCGGCCAGCGCAGCACCGGGACGCCCAGGGCCTTGAGGTAGTCCACGGCCTGCCGGCGGTGTCCATTAATGTTGGGGATGGGGGAGTTCCTTCCGACCCATAGACCGCCGTAGATGCAACTCCCCAAGTGTTCGGCGAAGGACCCGTGCAACAACGGGCTCACCGTTCCGATCTCGACGGCGGGGTGGACCACCACGCGCTGCTGCTGCGAAGGAGCGGAAAAACCCTTGCGGGAGGTGAGGGCAGCGAACAGTGTCGCGCCGGCGCCCAGTGCAAAGCTCCGGCGGGTAGGCAGGGTGCTCATGAGGTCTCCTTGTCGAAGCCAGTGTAGTTCCAGCCGGGCGGCCCGCGCAAGGGGTCCAGGTTGCGTCGGTCTTCTCGGCTATTCTGAGAGCGTATGCAGAACTTCGAGTTCCAAAATCCCGTGAAGATCCTCTTCGGCAAGGGACAGATCGCCAGCCTGGGCGACCAGATCCCGCGGCGCGCGCGCATCCTGATGACCTACGGCGGCGGCAGCATCAAGACCAACGGCGTCTACGACCAGGTGAAGAAGGCCCTGGAGGGGCGGCCCGTTTGGGAACACGGCGGCATCGATCCCAACCCGCGGACGGACCAGTTGCTGCCGGCCGTCGAGCTGGTGCGCCGCGAGAAGATCGACTTCCTGCTGGCGGTGGGCGGCGGGTCGGTGCTGGACGGAACCAAGTTCATCGCCGCGGCGGCGCACTTCAGCGGGGACCCGTGGAACATCGTGGCCCAGGGCGCCACGGTGAGAGAAGCGGTCCCTCTGGGCGCCGTGCTGACGCTGCCAGCCACCGGCTCGGAAATGAACCCGTTCGCCGTGATCAGCAACCCGGCGACTGGCGAGAAGCTGCCCTTCATGAGCCCGCTGGTGTTCCCGCGCTTCTCGGTGCTGGATCCGGAGACGACCTTCAGCCTGCCGCGCCGGCAGGTCTCCAACGGCATCGTGGACGCCTTCGTCCACACGATGGAGCAGTACATGACCTTCCCGGCCAGCGCGCCCTTGCAGGACCGCATGGCGGAGGCGATTCTGCTGACGCTGATCGAGGAGGGGCCGAAGACCCTGGCCGATCCCAGGGACTACGAGGCGCGCGCCAACTTCATGTGGTGCGCCACGCTGGCGCTGAACACGCTTATCGCGGCCGGGGTGCCCCAGGACTGGAGCACCCACATGATCGGGCACGAGATCACGGCGCTGCATGGGTTGGATCACGCCCAGACGCTGGCCGTGATTCTGCCGGCGTTGATCGAAGTGAAGCGTGAGGCCAAGCGCGAGAAACTGCTCCAGTACGCGGCGCGGGTCTGGAGCGTCACTTCGGGCAGTCCCGAGGAGCGGATCACCGCGGCCATTGC
>VFZS01000693.1 GCA_016871095.1 Acidobacteriota bacterium | reverse complement strand
AACGGCGCTACTCCCATCCGGTGGACCACAGCACGGGCGTGCGCTCCGATCACACCGTCATCCTGACCGCGATCGAGTCGGCCAAAGCCTACCCGGACGCATTGCGGCGCATCAGCTATGTCGATGCCGAGACCGACCAACGGCTGAAGTTCCTGACCAACAACTTCGTGCTTCCGGCACTTACCATCGCCGAAATCTACAAGTGCCGCTGGCAGGTCGAGCTGTTCTTCTAGAGCTCGACATGGTGCACTCCTTCGGATGCTATGGAATCTCAAGGCTCATCTGCGCCGAATTCCCCGTTGGTGGGGTCGTCCGCTCGTTTCGTCCGGCCAGCCATTGTTCCACGTCAGCCCGCCGCAGAATCCACGGAGCGTTTTGACAGACCTGCGTGGCCTGCAGCCGTTTCAGCCGGATCATCCGCAAGACGGTGGTTTGCGTCACGCCGAGAATGTTGGCGGTTTCGCTGACCGACACTTCGCCGCGACTCTGCCTCTCTCCCTCGCGGTAGACCTCAATCTTGTGATTACAGCGCAATGAGCAGACGCGCCGCGCCGTCCAGGTCTGCCCGTGCGCCGTCGGCTTTCGGTTCCGGTTGAGGATCGAGGCGATCCGCGTGTCTGGTTCGATCCGCGCCAGCCTGCGAACGATCTCCACGAGGTCGTCGTCGGTCACATACCGATGCCGGCCGCTGCGGATCTTCGGGAACTCCACCTGCGTGTGATCTCCACCCTGCCAATGAACCACGAGGCGTATGGTCTCTCCTTCCGACGTGACGACGATCTCTTTCAGCGCGATCCGAAGGAGGCGTTTCTTGTGCTCCGGCGAACTGCGTGGATCGTCCCAGAGCCCGAGAAGATCCCGCGCGAAACCCATCAGCTCCCGTTTCTGGGTATCGGTGAGTGGACGCTCGCGGCATTGCTGCAAGGCCGCGAGCTCAGCTTCAAGCTGCGCCTCCGTGGTCAGCGCATGGTTCCAACGGCGTTCGAGTTCCGCCGCGACGAGCCGATTCGCCGGATCCACCGCATCGTACTGGCGCCGGGCGCGTGTTACCTCATAGCGCGCATGCTCCAACACCAGGGCTTTCTGCTGAATCCGTTCGTCGCTCGCACCCTGCATAGACTCGATCGCCTCGATGGCCGCTTCGGTGCCGAACGGCGTCAGGCACTGCAGCAGTTGCTCCGACACCAGACGATCGGCGCGCAGTCCCCCGAACATCACGCAACACGCATGATCGCGATTGAGGAGATACCCCGAACATTGATAGCGAATCACGCCGGGGCCAGGGTACTGAGCTAACAACTTGGCACCACAATGGCCGCAGCGCAGCAGTCCGGCGAGCAGGGCCTCGCCGTGTTTGACCGATCCCCGCACCGCGGCGCCTCTCGCATTGTCGTTGTGGGCAATCATCGTCTGATTGCTCTGATAGGCATCCCAGTCAATGTAACCCTCGTGATGATCCACGATCAACACCGCCCAGTCCTCGCGACGGCGCTGCCTCTGTCGGCGGACCCGCTTCCGCCCGTCTTCCAGCCGTACCATCGTCTTGCTCCGCCCATACGCGTATGCTCCAGCGTAGACCGGATTCGTCAACACGCTGAGCACGGCGTGGTATCGAGCGGGCTGCCAGATGATTTCGCGCAACGCTTCCGGCCCGCGCGCGACCGGCAACTGAATCTGCTGCTGATCCAGCCAGAAGAACACCTGACGCACGCTGCCCAACTCCGTGAATTTTCGAAAGATCAAATCGATGGTGGAGCCGACCCTGGCGTCCGGATCTTTCTCGATCCGGTCATCCGATCCTTTGACGTATCCGATCGGAACTCGCTGGACCAAGGCGCCCCGCTCTGCTTTCTGCCGCAGCGCCGCGTGCGCGCGCTCGCGAAAGCTCGCAAGTTCCATTTCGCTGATGGTGCCCTTCATGCCCAGCAACAATCGATCGTTCGTGAGCCTGGGGTCATAGACGGTTTCCGCGTCGATCAGCAGTGTGTCGACGACGCTGCAAAATTCCAGCAGAGTGTGCCAGTCGCGACCGTTGCGCGCCAACCGCGACGCCTCAACGCTGAAGACGGCGCCGACCTGTCCATTGCAGAGCACGTGCAGCAGGCGCTCAAATCCGGGGCGCTGCGTCCCCGATCCCGAGATTCCGAGATCGTCATCGATGACATCGACGTCTTGCCAACCCAACGTGCGGGCACGATCGACCAGGGCATACTGGCGCCGTTGGCTCTCCAGATTGTGCCGCACTTGATCGGGTGTGGATTGACGGATGTAGACACAGGCCCGCCGGGCCAAATGGTCAGCGGTGATCTTGTTCATCGCCGGACTCCTCCTCGCGGATCGTCTTGGCCAGCGCCTGCATCCACTGCGCCAGAGCTTGGCGCAGTCGCTCTTGCACGTCCAGCGGCAGACGGGCGGCGGGAGCGGCTGGCGGTTCTTCGAACAGTTGTCGTTGGCGTCCTGCCCGGAGCTGCAGCATGATCATCCCCCTCGTGAACATTGTGCGCGTGCGAGGACAGGCTGGCCTCAGTGACGCGGCGCAGTTCCAGCAGCACCCGAACCGGCAGGCGCGCGGCGGAGACGATTCTCGTGCCGGCAGCCTCGGGGCGAGTCATCCAGGCCGGCACCGCCAGCGGCCTGCCATCGGCCAGCCGCACGACATACTGGATCTCGTCGTGAAACTCGTATTGCCTGATCACCGGCAAGCTGTGTGAGCGCAACGGATGAAAGTCATAGCGGATCGTGACTTCCGCGGGGCGGTGTTGATGGGCAGTATGTCGTTCAGTTGTTCAAGTGGATCAAGCAGCACCTCAGGATCAAGGCGTTCTACGGCACCAGCGAGAACGCCGTGAAGACCCAAATCTGGATCGCCGTCTCGGTTTATGTGCTGGTCGCCATCGTCCGGAAG
>VFZS01000692.1 GCA_016871095.1 Acidobacteriota bacterium | reverse complement strand
AGAGCGATCCGTCGCGTCAGTTGAATCACATGAACCTCCCTACTTGAAGAGCATTCCATGGTTGCTCAGCGGTCTTGGATGCACGTGGAGGGCCGCGCGTAAAAGGTTGCAGCAGCGACGATTCAAGTCTTGCGCAAACCCGTGGTGTTCGCTTTTCGGACGGCCAGGTGTGCGCTTTCCTCACGGCCGGAACGTCCCGGCGATCTGGCCCTTTCCATTGCCCTCCACGATGTTGTCTTTCAGCAACACTCCCTGGATGACCAGCCCTTCCTTGACCTCCTCGGTCTGCTGGTCCACGCCACCGATCCCGTAACGCACGTTTCCACGCAGGGTGTTCCTCAGAATCTGCACCAGGTTCTCGGTCACCCCGGCCACCGGCGTATTGATGATTTCGATGCCGTCTTCACCATTGCCCGTAATGATGTTCCCCTCGATGCGCGCCAGCGTCTTGCGGTTGAGCCGGATCTCGATGCCGTCATCCCGGTTGTCCCGGATCTCGTTGTCGAGCGCGTCGCAGTCGGTGTCGCCGTCGTAGTCCAGGCCGTCGTCGCGGTTCTTGATCAGGCGGTTCTGCCGGACCACGCCACGGGTGCCCTCCAGGTCGATTCCGTCCGAGTTGCCACTCACCAGGCAGTTCTCTATGTGAACCGTGGCCGGCGTGTCGCCCGGCGTCTCGGATCGTTCAAAGCCAATCCCGTCGTCGGTGTTGTCCAGGATTTCGCAGTTGAGGATGCGGACCTCGGTGTTGACACCCACGATAATGCCGTCATCGCCTCCGGTGACGCGGAAGTTCTCCAGGGCGGTCTTCCCGCGCATGACCACCACCGGCTTGGTGCGGTCCGCTGCCCGGAGCACCGGCAGGCCCTCGCCGACCAGCGTGAAACCATCACCCAGGACGATGTTCTCACGGTACTCTCCAGGCTTCACGCGGAGCATAGCCGGGGGGTGGAGCGCGCCCAGGGCTTTGGAGATGCTCTTGAACGGAAAAATCTCGGAGCCGTCTTCGCTGGCGTGCCGGGAGGTGACGTCCACCCAGATGGCGGCCCGGGGCAACACGGGGACGCCGCCGGGCAGCGTCGTCCCGGTCAGCTCCACCCCATCCAACAGACGGCCGTTAAGGTCCACCGCTTCCAGCCAGGCCTTCTCGCCAGTCACCCTGACCTGCACGTAGTGTTCGATGCTCTCCGCTTTGTATGTAACGCCCGGCACGGGCGCATCCGCCGCCTCAAGAGGGGCGCCGCCTCCGCCGGTGACGATGTAGTGCACGCCATCCTTGAAGTGGCGCTGGTAGTTGTGGTCGTGACCGCTGAAAACAGCGCTGACGCGATACTTCTCAAACAGGGGCGCCATGGCCTTCGCCAGCCAGTCCTCGTGCTGACGCGGCCGCACGGCTGTGAACGGCGGGTGGTGCATGACGACAAAGCGGAAGGCGGCCTTCTGGCTGTTGGCCAGATCCTGCTCCATCCAACGAAGCTGTTCCAGCCAGAACGCTACTCTGGCCTCGGCGGTGGTGGCCACGTTGATGATGTCGGTGTTGAACATGATGAAATGCGCCCCGCCCCAGTCAAACGAGTAGTAGGGCGCGCAGAGGTCGAAGAAGTCGTAGAACAGGGGCGCCAGGCGCTCATGGTCGCCCGGCACGGGGAAGAAGGCGGCCTTCCGCAACAGCTCTCGTTGAATGGAGAAGAAGACGGGCCATTGTGCCGGATCGGCGCCGTCCTCCACCATGTCGCCGGTGTGAACCACGAAATCGGCCTCGACTTTGCCGATCGCCTCCGCGACCCGGGCGTGCACGTCGTGGCGGGTGCGCGTGGCGCCCAAGACAACGAAGCGGAACGGAGCACTCCCTTCCGGCGGCGTCTTGAACCGGCCCTTACCTTCCTCCGAGCCGGCGACCTCGTAATAATAGGGAGTGCCCGGCTTCAATCCGCGCAGCGTCACTTTCTCGGCCCGCAAGGCGGGAGCCAGGCCCGCCAGCAAGTTAGGCTCGAGGCCGAGCTTCAGCTCAGCCGTGCGCGCGATCCGGACCACAGTCGCCGCCCGCGGGCTGACCTTGACCACATAAGGCCCGCCCAATCCGGTCTCGGCCGCGTGAGCGAGCCAACAAGCAACGGCCAGAATGACAGTAATCCGCTTCTTCATGCGCTGTCTCCTCTGATCCTTCCGGCGGCCGGTCCTCAGCGCCCGAGCCTGGTCAGAATCTGCTTCACCTTCTCCGCGTCCGATGCATCCGGGAAATGCACCAGATAGGACTCCAGCGCGCGGGCCGCCCCCTCAGGATCCTTCCTGGTCATGTGAATGGAAGCCAGAGTCTTGTAAGCCAGCGGGCTGAACTTGGGGTCCAGCTTCACCACCTGGTCGAAGCACTCCAAGGCCCGGTCGTGGCGCCCCAGCTTGAACGCCGCCTGACCCAACTGGAATTGCGCATTGATGGAATCGGGCTCAAGCGCGACCGCCTTCTCCAGAAAGCCCGCCGCGGCGCCGTAATCCTGCTTGTTGTTCAGAGCCAGACCCAGTCCGATGTAGGCCCAGGAATGCTCCGGACGCAGCTTCTGCGCCCGCGTGAAGACCTCCAGCGCCCGGTCGTTCTCCTGCTGCGCCGCCAGGATCATGCCCAGGTCGATGTGACCGAGATAGAAGCCGGGGTGCTGCTGGATGAGCTTCTCCAGCGAGACCACGGCCTGCTTGAGATCGCCGGCCTCTTTCTGCCTTCGGGCCGCCTGATAGGCCTTGACGGCAGCCGGGTTCTCGCGGGCCAGCAGATCTTCGAGGCTCAGCGGGCCTGCCTTCGGGGTGAAAGTAATGTTCTGGTGGTAGATGGGAACGCGAAGCTCGCCGAACGCGCGGTTCTCCTCCCGGTCCTCGGTGCTCTCCTTGATCTCCTCGGTATCCAACTGGTAGAGGGC
>VFZS01000691.1 GCA_016871095.1 Acidobacteriota bacterium | reverse complement strand
CTGGAGCGCCACAGGCGGAGCAAGACAGGCCGCCGCAGTCTCGAAGCCGACTTGCCACATGCCTTCAAGCCGCGATCACTTTCCGCCCGCGCAGGTTCTGCCGCACACGGGGTTTGCGAGAGGCACAATGCGCTCCGCTGCGGCACGCTGAAAAGCGGGCGCCACGGTGGTCAGGTCTTCAGCGCCTCGGCGGAGCGCTGGACCTTGCGGATGGCCGTGGCGATGTCGTCCATGTCGCGCTTTTCGCCCAACAGGACGGTCTGGCCCAGCCACATGCCTTCCTGGGCCAGCCGGTCGTTGGCCGGGCAGTGGTTGCGCTCCCGCCACTGGGCAATCTCCCGCTCGGTGTACACGGCGCGGTAGGTGCGCGAACTCAGGGTGTTCTCGAGGAAGGGATCCTGGTTGAGCGGTCCGTATCCCTGCCCTATCGGAATCCCTTCCGCCCGCACGGCCTGAAGGAACCGGGCGCGCGGCAAACCGGCGAACGCCTCCGGGTGGTACCGCATCATGTACAGGTGATAGGCGTTGCGGGTGCAGCCGCTGTACATTCTGGCGGGCACCACGCCAGGGGTTTCGCGCAACAACTCGGTGAGGTGTGCGGCATTCTGGTCGCGCCGCCGGGCCTGCTCCTCCAGCCGCGTCAGGTGCCTCAGCAAAATGGCGGCCTGGAACTCCGCCATCCGCAGGTTGATCCCGTTGCGGGACGCCGCGCGATCGGCTCCGCCCTCGTTGGGCGGGGTGCGGTAGTGCGAGTGGAAGCCGTAGGCGCGCCGGTACAGGGATTCGTCGTTGGTCATCGCCGCGCCGGCTTCTCCGCCGGGTAGGTTCTTGAGCTTGTGGAAGCTGAAGCAGCCCAGGTGGCCCAGCGTCGAGACCTTCTGCTTGCGCCACTCGGACAGATGCGCCTGGCAGGCATCCTCGATCACGGGGATGTTGCGCTTCTTCGAGATCTCCAGAATGCGGTCCATGTCGGCCACGTTGCCGCCCAGGTGGACCGGCATGATGCAGCGCGTCCGCGGTGTGATGGCCGCCTCGATCTTTGCGGCGTCGATCATCATCGACTCCGGATCCGTATCCACGAACACCGGCAGCGCGTAGTGCAGCAGGATCGCGTTGATAGTGGCGATGAAGGTATAGGGGCCGACCAGGACCTCGTCCTTGGGTCCCACCTCGAGGGCGTGCAGGGAGGCCATGAGCGCGCTGGTTCCGTTGGCCGTGGCGATGCAGTGCCGCGCGCCCAGCCGCTCGGCCCAGGCCTTCTCGAACTCCCGCACGAAGCGGCCTTCCTGGCGCCACCACCGCCCGGTGCGGAGGACCTCCAGCCAGTCCTTCTCGTCTTCCGGCAAAGACTGCGGCCAGGAAGGAAACCGTTTCGAGCGAACCGGATCCCCGCCCAGCAGCGCAGGCCTGCTGGCAGCGCTCTGCCCCGGCGCGGCTCGCAGAGCGACAGCCGCGCCTACCCCCGTCAACGTTCGTCGCGACAATGTCGGTTGCATGGTAGCCGCGGTCAGCATAGCACAGACCGGCGTCCTTGACGAGGGGCGGAGAGTCAAGGTAGCGTGGATGAGTACACCCGAGAGCGAGCTATGGCCGCCAGCGCCACCATCCTGTTGATCGACGACGATCAGGATTTCCGCGCTTCGGTGCGGGCGGCGCTGGAGGCGCGCGGCTACCAGGTGCTGGAAGCGGAGTCGGGTGACCTGGGCCTGAAGATGCTGGTGGAGCACCGGCCCCAGGTGGTAGTGCTCGATATCATGATGACCAGCGCCGCCGAAGGCTACGGGGTCACACAGGCCATCCGCTGGCAGGAGGCTTACCGGGACTACCGCAACGTCCCCATCATCATGGTGTCCTCGATCGAGGAGACGCCCGACGAGCGCTTCTCGATGGCCGGGGAGGTGGACATGATCCGGCCGGATCAGTACCTGACCAAGCCGCTGGACATCCCGCGGTTTCTGGAAGTGGTGAAAGCGGTTGCCCGGCCCACTTGAAAGCGCCGTCATGAGCGGACCCGGCGAACAGGAGGTCATCGTCGTCATCGACGACGACGCGGCCATGCGGCTGAGCTGCCGCAAGATCCTGGCCAAGCTGGGCCACCGGGTGGAGACCTTCGAGGACGGCACGCAGGGGCTGGAAGGGGTGTCCCGCCTGCGGCCCGGGCTGGTGGTGGTGGACCTGAAGATGCCGGGGCTGAGCGGGCTGGAGGTGGTGGCCCGGGTGCGCGAGCTGGACCCGCTGGTGGTGGTGGTGGTGATCACCGGCTACGCCACCATTGACACGGCGGTGGAGGCCATGAAGGCCGGCGCCTACGACTTCCTCCCCAAGCCCTTCTCGCCGGAGGAGCTGCGGCTGATCGTCAACCGCAGCCTGGAGCGGCGCCGGCTGTCGCTCGAGGCGCGGCGCGCGGAGATGGACCGGGAGCTGCTGCGCCGGCGCTTCGTGACCTTCGTCTCGCACCAGTTGCAGACTCCGCTCGCGGCGGTGCACCAGTACCTGAGCGTGCTCCAGCAGTTCGAGGAGACGGGCGCCGTGGAGGGCAAGCGCCGGGAGTGGATCGAACGGTGCCTCAGGCGCGCCGAGGAGATGCAGACCCTCATCCGGGACTGGCTGACGCTGGCGCGGCTGGAGAGCGACCGGCTGGTCCGCGAGCGGGCGCCCGTGGATCTGGGGCGGATCATCCCCAACATCCTCGCCACCTACGAGCCCCTGGCCGCCGAGGAGCGGGTGACCCTGGAGGCGCGGCTGCCTGAAACCGGCTGCACGGTGGCCGGGGATCCCAACTGCCTCAACGTCCTGTTCGACAATCTGATCACCAACGCTATCAAGTACAACCGGCCGGAGGGCCGCATCAGTGTGACGGCCGGCTGCCAGGGGGAGGAAGTCGAGGTGGCGGTGGCCGATACCGG